>JALNYO010000021.1 GCA_023229765.1 Syntrophales bacterium
CCGATCAGCGTGACGGCGGGCGGCGCGGTGACGGCGACAGACGTCGAAGCTACGAACGGGGCGATCAACATTGCCGCGGGCGGTAAAGTAACAGCGACAAACGTAGTTTCCGGGACGGATGCGGAAGCCAACGACATCACGCTTCAGGGTACGACGATCGAAGCGGGGGCCATCAACGCCGGTACGTCCGGGGATGTTTTCTTGACGGCGACGACGGGCGCGATTACCGATCGGGATGGCAAGATCACGGCGGAGCAGGTGACGGCGTCGGCGGCAGGTGCGATGACGCTCGATACGACGGCTGCGGAGATTCTGAGTGCGGCGACGAGTGCGGCTGGCGCCATTACGATCACCGAGACGGACGGGCTCATCCTGACGAACGTGACTGCGAGTAACGGCTCGATCAGCGTGACGGCGGGCGGCGCGGTGACGGCGACGAATGTAGTCTCTGCTACGGATGCTGATGAGAACGACATCACGATTCAGGGTACGGCGATTGCTGCAGGTGAGATCAATGCCGGTTTGACCGGGGATGTATCTCTTAGCGCGACGGCAGGCGCGATTACGGATATCGAAGGCAAGGTCACCGCGGATCAGATTACCATATCTTCGGTGAGCGGGATTGCGCTTGATACGACAGCAACGGGCGGACTCACTTTGATAACGTCAGTGGCTGGTCCGATTACAATTGCGACGGCAGACGGGATAGTTCTGACGAACGTGATTTCGGCAGACGGCCCGATCAGTGTGACGGCGGGTGGCGTAGTGACGGCGATTAACGTTGTTTCTGCGACGGACAAGGCTGGCAACGACATCACGATTCAGGGTACGACAGTCGAGGCGGGGGTGATCAACGCCGGTTCGACCGGTGATGTTTTTCTGACTGCGACAACCGGGGCGATCACGGATCTTACCGGCAAGATTACGGCTGATAAGATCACAGCCGCGGCGGCGGGCGCGATGACGCTCGATACGACGGCGACGGAGATTCTGAGTGCGACGACGAGTGCCGCGGGCGCCATTACGATCACGGAGACGGACGATATAATTCTGACGAACGTGACTTCGAGTAATGGTCCGATCAGTGTAACTGCCGGTGGTGCGGTTACGGCGACGAATGTTGTTTCGACGACGAATAATGATGCCAACGACATTACGATCCAGGGTGCGACGATTGGGGCAGGCATAATTACTGCCGGTGCAATTGGTGATGTTTTCCTGACGGCGACGGCGGGCGCGATCACCGATTTAGACGGCAAGATCACGGCGGAGCAGATCACTGCCTCGGCGGCGGGGGCGATGACGCTCGATACGACGGCGGCGGAGATTCTGAGTGCGACGACGTCGGCCGCGGGCGCCATTACGATCACGGAGACAGACGGGATTATTCTGACAAATGTGATTTCGGCAGACGGCCCGATCGATGTGGCGGCAGGCGGCACGATAACGGCGACTGATCTGCAGAGCGGAAATAATGGCAATCTAACGCTTACAGCCGTTAGCGGCGACGTCCTTGTCAACCTGGTTACTGCCGGCAGCGGTACGGCAACCATTGCGGCGGCCGGGGCGATCGACGAAACAGGCGGCGATGCTGCTTCCGACATAAATGCGGCAACGATTGATCTTAATGCTTCCACCGGCATTGGTTCTGCAGGGCCTATCGAACTGTCAGGAAGAACGCTGACGGCGGATACAGGGGCAGGGGCGATAAGTCTTGCCAATACTCCCGATGGATCGGTGACGGTGCAAAGTCTGACGACTGGGAATGCCTCTCATATCACATACCAGCAGACAGGCCAGAATCTGACGCTTGCGGGTTCGGTTAGCTCGGCGGGCGGCAGCATTTTGATCGAACGTCCGGTGAATCTGGCGGTCAATGCGGATGTAGAGACGATCGGGACGGGGATGATCATGTTCCGGGCGTCCGGTGATATCGCTCAGGCTGCCGGCGTGACTGTCAGTACGGAGCAGGGCTCCTTGATCTTCTCCGGTTCTGCAGAGGGCGCCGAGGCGGCAGGTTTTGTCATGAGGGATGACAGTACAGTTTCCTCCACCAGTGCGGGAACGATTACGATCCGGGCGAACCGAATCGCCATAGACAATGTGACGACTTCTGGCAATGTGGTTCTTGATGCGAACGGGGCGGCCGGCGACATCAGAACGATTACCGCGGCAGTTGATGGCGCGGCGACGGCTGGTCTGATTGCGGCAAACAAGCTGACTATGGGCGTAGCGGCAGGAGACAAGATCGCCGTGGCGACTAATGTTGCCTCGGTGGATTCGACGAATGGCGCAACGGTCACGATCAACGAAGCCGACGATTTGATCGTCAACACCATAGTAA
Source organism: Syntrophales bacterium (assembly GCA_023229765.1). Classification (NCBI taxonomy): domain Bacteria; kingdom Pseudomonadati; phylum Thermodesulfobacteriota; class Syntrophia; order Syntrophales; species Syntrophales bacterium. The sequence continues at coordinate 2,345 of JALNYO010000021.1, forward strand.
CGGATGCAGGTGGGGCATTGAACCTGACGGCGGCCGGGAACATTACGGAAAACGGCGATGCCACGGCGGATATCACTGCGGGTTCTGCCAATCTGATTGCAACAACGGCAGGCAGGATTGACGTTGATACGAACGTGACGACGCTGGCGTTTTCAGCCGCCGGCGCCGTGGTTAAGGTGGACGAGGTTGCAGCCGGCGGCGGGATTGCGGTGTCCGGAACAGCGGCAGGCGCGGTGGATATTGCAACGACGGACGGCAGTGTGACGGTGAACGCGGCAGGGATCGCCGGTCAGGGAGTAACCTTGACGGCGGCTGAAGCGCTTGCGGCGACGGTTGCCGATATTACGATCGGCGGCCCGGTGAATGCCGGCGTCGGGCTTCTGGCATTGACGGCGGCGGATGGCATCGCGCAAACTGCGGGCGGGACGCTAACGACTCTGGGCAACGTCCAGTTGACGGCGACGGCGGGGAGCATCGCCGGCAACGACAATCTGATCAAAACGCCGGCGCTTGCGGCTTCGGCCCACGGCAGTATTGCCGTTGACACGATGGTGGAGACTCTCGAAGCGACGGCGGCGACCGGATCGGTGAATATCGACGAGGCGGACGATATTCTCTTGAAAACAGTGAACGCGGCGGGCGGCGTAGATATAACACTTGCCAAGGGCTCGCTTACGGCAGGCGCTGTGACTGGCGGAGCGGCGATTGAGTTCAGCCTGAACGGCGCGGCGCCGGCCAATGTTCTTGACGATGGCGACCTCGCAACGGTTATTTCCGGCACGGCGCTTACTATTGACAACGACAGCGGCGCGGGCAATTTGCCGGTGAACGGCGTCGTTACTGTGCAAACCAGCGTCGCCGCGGCTGATATCCAGGCGACCGGCGATGTACGGATCAAGGAAGCGGACAGCATCATCCTGACCCGCGTAAAGGGAGCGAATGCCTATATTGAGAACGCCGGCAATGGCAATATAACCATTACAAGCATCAATGCGCCGGGCCTGGTTTCAATCAACTCCGACGGCGCCATCGACAATGGCACGATCACGGCGCCGCAGGTTGCCTTGGAGGCGGATACGGGAATCGGAGCGGCGGCCAGGGTCAATTTGGGAAGCTCCGCCGGCACACTTCTGGGAGCAAATACCGTTTCCGGAAATGTCGTGATTGATGCGGCAGGCGGCGGTTTGACGGTTGGGGTTGCAGGCGGCATTGCTGGTGTGAAGACCGAGGCGGGGAACATCAGGTTAGATGCTGGAAATCTGACGGTTAATTCCGCGCTTACGGCTGCCGCGAGTGGAAATATTGCTGTCAGAGCTTCCGGTTCGCTAATTCAATCGGCCGCGGGTGACCTTAGCAGCAATGGCGGCGACATAGACGCAGAATCGCTTAATGGTTCGATCACTATGGCGGATGGAGCGTTGAGCCGGAGCTCCGGCGGCAATATCCGTTACCGGGCCTCCCAGAATATTTTAGTAGGTGGTTTGGATGCGGGCGCCGGGGATGTGAGCGTTGTCTCGGCCAACGGATTGATTCTCGACGCGGGAGATTTGCATAAGGATATGAAAGCCGCTGGCTTGAGAATGGCGGCGGCCATCGGCATAGGGACAACTGCGAATCCTTTGGATATTGAGGTGAATACGGTCGCCGCTTCGTCCGGCAGCGGGGGAATTAATCTAACCGATGCAGACACGATTGAGGTGGGAACGGTAGGCCCCGTTACCGTCCTTGTTCTCCAACAGGACGGCGTCCTCGCGCCGGTAACGGATGCTGCGCTCACCGGTCTTAATGCAACCGACGGCGGTTCGGTGGTGCAGCGGGTGCTGGATGGAAACATCATCGTGAATGCGCCCATCAGCACAACAGGCGCTGGAGAAATAACGCTTCAAGCAAAGGATATTGCCATAAATTCAGCGCTTCAATCAGACAGCATCTCCTCCATGACCAAGGATGGGGCAACATTCTCCTGGCCCGCAGTAAGCGGCGCCATAAAGTATTATCTGGAAATCACCCAAAACGGCACAATCTTTGAGGCGCTTTGGGTTGAGGAAACCAGTTGGACGCCTGCCTATGAATTGCCCCCCGGCAGCTACAGTTGGACTGTTCGACCCCTTACTGACAACGGACTGGGCGCAGCTTCCGATCCGGCGCTCTTTGAGATTGTTCCGAGAATCCAGGCATTTTCTCCTGCCGGAACAGTATCCGGAAGCGGTCTTGAGTTTGCATGGACGGCTGACAGCGGCGCCACTCGCTATCAGCTTATAATCGATAAGGATGGAGCGCCTTTTACCCAGCAGTGGGTTGATGGGCTGACAAAGTGGACGCCCGGCATATCTTTTGCCTCCGGCAGTTATCAGTGGACGGTCCAACCCTGGAGTCCGGCAGGCTTCGGCCTTAAGTCGGATCCCTCCCAGTTTACCGTTCTCGGGGTGGTGGGGGAAGCGCCGTCTGCTTTTGCGCCAGTGGGGATTTTAACCAGCGGAGCAGGCATCACGTTTAGCTGGGCTCCGATTACAGGGGTAAGCTGGTACAGGGTGACAATATTGAAGGATGGGGCGAATTTTGCCAGTCAATATGTTAATGGGGCCAATACATGGACGCCGGGATTCGTTTTTGCCGCCGGCGCCTACTCCTGGACGGTGCAGTCATGGAGTCCCGCCGGATACGGCAAGCTATCTGATTCATTGTCATTCAGCATTACTTCCGCGATATTGCCGCAGGCAAGTGCAGTAGAAATAACGGATGATCCCGGGCAAAACAGGGCGCCTGCAACTGTCCCGACAGCAAGCGATGCGAATGCTGATCGTCTGGAGGTGATTCTCGCAGTGGGCGATGCAGTAGCGACAGTCCAGTCGAGCGCGGTAAAAGCTTTTTCTGTGGATATAAATATTCCGACCCCGGCCATTTGGGATGGCACGCTTTTGAAAACGATATGCCTGCCGGCGGATGTTTCCGGGGAGACCCTGGATGAAAAGTTTAGAGAGGAATCTGCAAATGATTCCCGGAGCTGGGATATCGGTGCGACGGTGGTTTTACCGCAGGCTGAGGATGCTCATGATTCTGAATTAATGCAGTTGGGAGTTGCCGCGGGTGTCTCATCTGCACAAAACCAAGGCGAAGGGGTGGCGGCTGCCTATGAACAAAATAATGAAGAAAGCCTTTTTGATTCAAGTTGGATAAGCGAGGGCGACTCAGGCAGGATAAGCGCCCAAGGCGGGTATATCGTCCCGATGGAGATTGTCGTCGGCCCGATGGCTGCTAATCGCATGTCGAGTTCAGTCGTCTCGCAAGAGAACCCCCATGCCCGTGTCGGGCACAACGAAGCATGAAAATCTCCCCTTACCCCCCTTTGGTAAAGGGGGGCTGGGGGGATTTTCATGCAAGGATAATAAAGAGTCATTAGTTGAGATAAAGGAGGTTTTGTGGATATTCAGCGATGGTGTAAATGCCGTTTCTTAATGATGATCTTCGCGCTTGCCCCTGTTTTCATTCTTTCCCAGGCGATAGCGGTTTATGCCGGACCATGGAGCATTCGGACAATAGATGCACCCAGGCAGTTCAAAAATCTTACATCGAGATCCATCTTGATCGACAACGGGCAGCCGCATATCGCCTATGGACAGGATCATCTTTATCATGCTTGGTATGACGGGAAAGAATGGCGTAAGGAAATCGTGGATTCTTCGCCAAAGGTTGGAGAGTATGCGAGCATCGCCGTTGACGCCGGCCATAGGTTGCATGTCAGTTATTACGATTCCATAAACGGGCGCTTGAAGTATGCGACCAGGGCAGCATCGTCCGGCGCCGTATGGAGCAGTGAGACGGTCGGTGATACAAGCGGCAATAACGTCGGGCTGTACAGTTCAATCGCCGTGGATGGCGCCGGGAAGGTTCATATCAGCTACTATGACCTGGATAATGGCGATCTGAAATATGCGAGCCGAGCGTCCGGCGCCGCCTCCTGGAGCGTGCAGCGGGTGGATGAGGATGGGAACGTGGGCCAGTACAGCTCCATTGCTGTTGAGGGCGGCGGCAATGTTCATATCAGCTATTATGATGCAACCTCAAATCGCCAGGATTTGAAGTATGCGACAAATGTAACCGGCGTCTGGGTAAAATCCACCCCTGACAGTGCTGGAAATGTGGGTCAGTACAGCGTCCTTGCTGTTGACGCCGCCGGGAAGGTTCATATCAGTTATTATGATTCAAGTAACGGTTATCTGAAATTTATCGCAGGAAAATCGGCTGTCTGGGGAGCGTCCGAGATCGTGGACAGTGTCGGAAATGTTGGCAAGTTCGCCTCTCTTGCCCTTTCGGTCAATCTAAAGGGAGAATCGATTGCCCATATCGCTTATTACGACAGCACCGGCGCCAGTTTGAGATACGCCACCAACACAACGGGCCTTTGGGTCGTTGATTCAACGCTGGACAGCGGCGGCGACGTTGGGAAATACGCTTCTCTTGCGCTGTCGGTTGATAAGGACGGAAATCCAGTAGTGCACATAAGTTATTTTGACGCTACCTTTAACAATTTGAAATATATCTCCAATTCAAATCTTGCCTGGGTTTCTTCAACCATCGATACCGCCGGGGACGCCGGCAGGTACAGCTCGCTGGCGGTTGATAAAAAAGGAAGGCTGCACATCGGCTACTATGACCTCCTTGCCCGGAAACTGAAATACGCGACCAACGAATCGGGCGTCTGGCTGGAGTCCATTGTGCCCGATAGCGGCGACGTTGGCCGGTATGCTTCATTGGCCGTTGACGCAAACGGCTTTGTTCATATCAGCTATTATGATTTGGATAACAAGGATCTTCGTTATGCCACCAATGCCTCGGGGGCTTGGGCTTTCGCCTTGGTGGATGGCGCCGGCGACGTGGGAAGCTATACGTCGCTGAAAATAGATTCGTTGGGCATGATTCATATCAGCTATTACGATGCCTCCCAGGGCGCCCTGAAACATGCGACTAATGCTTCGGGCGTCTGGGTTCCCGAGACGGTGGATGATCCGGTTGCGAATGATGTCGGATGGTACAACTCCCTTGCTCTCGACGAGAACGACAAGCTGCATATCAGCTATTACGATGTAACGGATAGAAACCTGAAATACGCAAACAATGTCTCCGGGAGCTGGGATGTTTCCACAACCGTTGATGCGGCGGACGATGTCGGAAAATATTCTTCGCTTGCCATCGACGGGAAGGGAAAACTTCATATCGGTTACTATGATGAGACTAATGGACGTCTGAAATATGCCACGAACGCAACCGGCGCCTGGGTAAGCGAGATCGCCGACGGCGCCGGCTTTGTTGGTTCCTTCACTTCTTTGGCCCTGGACCGGTCAGACAAGGTTCATATCGGCTATCAGGATGCAATCGGCGGTGATTTGAAATACGCGACGAATGTCTCCGGTTCGTGGAAGACATCCATTGTTGACGATGCCGGCGATGTGGGGGGCTATGCCTCGCTTGCCGTCGAGGGTTCCGGGGCGGTGCATATCAGCTATTACGATGCTGAAAACGGCGATTTGAAGTATGCGGCGAAATACGTCCCGGGCGAAGGCGGCGGCGGTGGTTGTTTCATCGCCACGGCTGCCTACGGATCATATATGGAACCCCATGTGCTGATTTTAAGACAGTTCCGGGATGTCATTCTGCTGCCGAGCGATCTGGGACGCAGGTTCGTCAACGCCTACTATCGTTATTCCCCGCCTTTGGCCGCATTTATAGCCAGCCACGAGACGCTGAGATTCATCGCCAGGATGTTCCTTTTGCCTTTGGTGGCGGCCAGCTATATGCTGCTTAGTCACGGCCTGGCAGCAACCTTCGCGCTGATTTTTATTTTTACCCTGGCGTTGCTGGTAATTTTCCGTTTTGTTCGGAGGAAAAATGTTTTTCCTCTAAGCGATTGATTGGGCTGATGTTTGCCTCATCGCTGTCTAATGCGAAGCCGCGGTGCAGAGAGGTTATGAGATGAGCGGGGTAAAGGGTTTTTGGCTGCGGGTGTTTCTCTTGGCTCTGTGGGCGCTTAATCCTCTGCAGGCAGCGCTCGTTAGTGCAGGCCCGGTGCAGTTGCCGCAGACGGGTCAGCAGTTGTGCTGGAATGCGGAGGGCGCCGTAATTTCCTGTTCCGGCTCCGGGCAGGATGGGGATTTAAAGAGTGGGGCGCCTTGGTCGGCCTCGCGGTTTACGGAGCAGGGGCAGACGATAACGGATACCCTGACGGGTTTGATGTGGACGAAGGATGCCAATGCCCCCGGCGCCGCTGTTTGCGCAATAGGCGTTCCCAAAACTTGGCAGGGTGCCATTATCCATGTAAAGTGTCTTAATGACTCATCATTTCTTGGTTATAACGACTGGCGCTTGCCCAATGTCAGGGAACTGAGAAGTCTGATTAATTACGGTCAGGCCACCCCCTCGTCCTGGCTGGAAATCTCTCCCGGTTTTGCCAATGTCCAGGAAGGCTACTATTGGTCGTCCAGCAGTTTTGCCCTATCACTGAAAAATGCCTGGTCTGTGGGTTTCTGGGCGGGTGGTGTGGAAGTCAAGGATAAATCCGATAACCTCTATATATGGCCCGTGCGCGCCGGACGTTAGAAATTTTCTGTTATCGGGTAATAAAGGGTCCGCTGATATGAGAGGCAGTGCCTTTACATTGATGTTTTTATGCCTGCTGGGTCTATCCGGCGTTGTTAATGCCGGGTCTGTGCAGATGCCCCAAACGGGGCAGCAAACCTGCTGGAATACCGTAGGTTTGGAGATCGCCTGTCCGAACTCCGGCCAGGATGGGGAGTTAAAAAAGGGGGAACCCTGGCCGACGCCGCGGTTTGCGGACCAGGGGCAAGCAATTACAGACAATCTGACTAATCTGATTTGGACAAAGGATGCCAATACCCCCGGCCCGGCTGCCTGCGAAGCTGGCTTGGCCAAGACCTGGCAAGGGGCGCTGGACCATGTAAAGTGCCTTAATTCATATGCTTACATTGGATACAACGACTGGCGGCTGCCCAACGTCAATGAACTGGAAAGCCTAACCAATTACGAAATCAATTACGCTGGGGACTCCGATAGCGTTCTGTCTGTTTCCGAGTGGTTGGAGTTAATGGGGCAGGGATTTGCGAATGTTCAGCCCTACTCCTACTGGTCGTCCAGCAGCGAGGCGGACGCGCCCGGCTTCGCTTGGGTGATCAATATGTATGCCGGCTATCTGCAATCCGCCCCAAAACTGGATATGGGCGGCTATGTCTGGCCGGTTCGCACCGCCCAGACCCCGGATCTGGCCCTGCTCGGAATGACTGTACAAACGGCAGGCCCGTTTAAAAGGCTAATCACGCTGGAGGTTATCAACAGCGGAACGGCTCCGGCCACAGGGGTGTCGGTGGACTTTTATCGCGATGGCGCGGAGGGGATTCTTTTGCATCGGGAGACGATTGCTTCACTTGACGTCCAGGAGGTGCGCAGCGTCGTATATGAGTGGGACGTAACGGGAATTCCTGTTTCAGAAGAGGGCCTGCTGACTGCGTATGGAGTGATAAACAGGGAGCAGACCGTTCCGGAAAAGACGCATCTAAACAACAGCGCGGCGCTTAAACTTGCCGGGGCATTCCCCGCTATCGTTGCTTTCCCCTCCATCCCCGACGGCGCTGCAGCCATAGCAACCAGACCCATTTTTAACTGGGGGGCCGCCAGCGGCGCTTCCGTTTATGACCTCTATCTGTGGAAGGAGGGCGAAGCAAGGCCGGCAGCGCCGATCTTCGCGGGTTTAAGCGCCGGCGGCATCAAAATCCGGACGGAGCTTGCCGTTTCTTCGCTTTACCACTGGCAGGTTGTTGCCAGAAATATTTCCGGACAAACTGAAGGCCCATTATGGAGTTTTACCACGAGAGCTTCCATTCTCGGAGACATCAACGGCGACGGGCAGGTCACTCTGGCCGATGCGGTTCTGTCTCTATCGGCGCAAATACGCGTAGTCATGAGTAAAGATGCCATCAGAAGCGATTATTCGACATCCGGAGTGGATGTCACCGGCAACGGGAAAATTGGTTTGGGCGAGACGATTTATATCCTGCAGGAAGTGACGGAAATCCGTTAACCCGGCAAGGCCACCATTTTTTTAAAATATTTTTCACCGGAGGTAATTGCAAAACGCTTTGTCATGCCCGAATGCTTCTGTCGGGCATCCATGATTTCAAACACTTGCAAACTGGATTATGAACATTAAACTTCGTTTTCCCGCCCAGAAGCGTCGCGGGAGCTTTGAATTTCTCCCGAAATGTTGTTAATTGTCATTCCCGTGAAAACGGGAATATGGTCTTTTCGGGAACTTATAGATTATGAACACTAAGCTTCGCTTTCCCGCCTGCGCGGGAATGACAAAAGGGTATAGATTTTCAAAGCTCTCGTTGCGGGAATGACAAGAATGAGGAGTTTTGCAATTGGCGCTTTTTTAAAAAGATTGTGACATAGATCACAATTAATGCATTTTTTTCCTTGCATTTTTAAAAAAGCTTCAGTAATCTGCACCCCAATGCTGACATTCGGCATTGTTCAAAGAACCTTGAAGGTGCAGTTCAAAAAGCGTTCACAGGTTAATTCTTTTTAAATTACTTATTTTTTGACAAGATACGTCGTTGAACCATTCAGGATGAGCTCGGGACATTCGCAGTGCTGTATCTCGGGTTTATTGCTTCTGGCCAGCTTGGAGATCTCCGGCAGTGGTAAACAGGGAAAACAAAAACCGCTTTGAGATGGAGGGGCTTGAGCCTCGGGTGCTGCTTTCGGCAGACCCGGGAGCAACAGCGCTTGCCTTCTGCCAGGCGATTGACGCTCCCTTTGAATTTGCGTCTGTGGTTGAGATTCCTGAGCGGCAGGACGAGTCCCGGGCAGCAAAAGCCGTTTCGAGCGCCTCCGACTTTTATAATTCCCCCGAAAGTTCGTTCGATATCTTTGGCGGTCTTGCCGCCGATTTGGAGATAGCCGCCAACGAAACGCCTGCCGAAGACCTCATTGCGGCGGACCTTTCCGGCTCCCCGGAGAGTTCATCGGCTGAAGAAGAGCTTGCTTCCGGTGGCTTCTCTGGCGGGGCAGCGGCGGTTGAAACGGCATTTTCGTCGGAGGAATTTTCTCCTTTCGGGGAAGCTCTGCTGGCGTCGCTACCGCCGGCAACAGATGCTCCGACAGTCGGAGCGTCTCTGGCGGATCAGCTTGTTGAGAGCCTCGATGCCGCGAACCCTCCTCCGTCTGCCGCCGCCTATCCGATAAATTACTTAGTTATTTCATATTATTCTAATTACTCAGCAGGCGCATCGGAAGCGGCGTCTCCTGTGTCCGTTGCAGTTGCGGCCAGCGTTAGCCGGAGCATGTTTGCCTCCGTTCCGTTCGCGGATCAGCCGGATCTGATTGTTTCTGCCGGTTCGACTAATTCACTCCAAGCAGAAGTAACTGATACCATACCAGTATCCTATACAGTAACCAATCAGGGAACCGGTTCAGCTCCGGCGGGCTCCTGGTGGGATGTCGCACGCCTTTCGACGACACCGACCTTCGATCCCCAGTCCTTCCTGAGCTGGTCACAGGTTGAGCACACGTCTGATACCGTTCTTGCCCCCAATGGCTCCTATACGGGGACCATCAACTTCCGCGTCGATCCTTGGCGTTATGCGGATATCACCAGTGGCAGCACCTACTATATATTTTTTATTGCTGATAACAGTGATGATGTGATTGAGGGAAATGAAACGAACAACGTGGCGACCGCCCCGATCCCTGTTACCTTGACGATTGCCGATATCGACCTGGAAGTGACTGGAGTTTCCCCTTCTGGGACAACTTCTGAAATAGGCGCCCCCGCGACCATTAGTGTTACCGTAGTGAACAAGGGTCCTGACGCTGCCAAGGGCGTTGAAGGCAATCTGTGGGCTCATGTTTACGCGTCAACGGACAACGTTTTTGATCAATGGGGTGATACATGGTTCGGTCAGTATCCGGTGACGGGACTGGCGCCTCTGGCAGGGGACAATGTTTCGGCAACCGGCACGGTGGCTTTTGTTCCGCAGAACATCTCCGCGGGAGATTACTATCTCTTTGCCCGTGTAAATTTGGGGCAATGGGATGGAGATTACAATCGAAATCAACCTGAAGAAGTCTTGACCAATAACTCGGGGATAACGGCGACCAAGGTTACTTTCACAGCCCCGACCATGGATCTGCAGGTGACGGCGGTGACGGCGCCGGCCACTGCAACCACTGGACACAGTGCAGATATCTCCTGGACGGTGACCAATGCGGGCGCCTCCGCCGCCGGGGTAACATCGTGGACCGATTCCCTCTATCTTTCCACCGATCAGACATACGGCTATAATGACGTCTTTATCACGAGCCGGGAGCATACGGGGGGGCTGGCGGTGGGCGCTTCCTACACGGTGAACGCCACAGTGAATATTCCCCACGTCCAAGGCGCCTATTTAGTTGCCTACACGGACTCGAGCAATTCCCAGCCCGAAAGCAGTGATACAAACAATCAGGGTGCGTCGCCTGCCATTGCCCTTACCTACGCCCCTGGCGATCTGACCATTACCGCGGCCACGGCGCCTTCCGCGGCGGACGCTGGAAGTCCAGTGACCCTGTCCTGGACGGTTACCAATCGGGAACCGAATACGATTGCCCTCGGTTCCTGGAACGACCGTGTTTATCTGTCCACCGATGATGTCTATGATGCGAACGACAAACTGGTTGGTTCGAACTATTTTTATGACAAGGTCATCCCCACTGGTGAAACCTATACCGTTACCAATGAATTTACAATGCCCTACAGGGGAGGGGCCTATCTGATTTTTGTTGCCGATGGCGGCGAACAGCAGCCGGAAACCAACGAGGACAATAACGCCTACGCTGTGCCGATCACGGTAGCTTATGTTCCACCCAACCTCAAGATAGAGACCGCCACCGTTACCGGAACCATCGACAAGGGGCAAACAGTCCAAGTATCCTGGACCGTAAAAAACATTGGAGAGGGGACCGCCTATAGCTCCAATGGCTACTGGTACGACCGGGTTTACCTCTCCGAAGACAATATCCTGGATGACGGCGACTATAGCCTGGGTTCCACATACCACTATGCTCCGTTTGCGCCAACGGATTCTCCCTACAATGGCTCCTATTCCGCCTACTTGCCCACATCGAGGACGGGGAGTTTCCTGCTGGTTAAGGCTGACGGGTATGACGAGGTGGCCGAGTCCGATGAGACCGACAACGTCAAGGCCATCCCCGTCAGTTACCCGAGTTCCGATCTCGTTGTAACAGCCGTTTCCACGACGCCCGCGACCGTCGGCGGGACAAGCCGCACCTTCCAGGTCGCCTACACGGTGCGTAACGAAGCAGTGAATCCCACGAGCGAATCATACTGGGATGACTACATATATTATTCTGCCGACAATGTTCTCGATACCGCGACCGACCGCTACCTGACCTATATTTCTGTATCTACTTCCTATACGACCGAGCTGCCTCTAATTCAGAACGAAACATACCAGAAGACTTCGGGCACACTTTACTTGCCTGCAGATGCGGTTCCGGGAACCGGCTATATTTTTGTCGTCGCCGATGCCACGGGCTATGTGACTGAAACAAATAATGCCAACAATACCGGTTCGACAACGGTAACCGTCGGCAGCGGCAACCTCGATGTTACAACCGCTGCGTGGTCGGTTCGTCCCGAAACGCAGGGGAGTATATCCGCCTATTCCTATGGCACAAATTCGGAAAACCTGTTTAGTTTTAAGGTCGGCGAGTCGGTGAACCTGACCGAGATTCGCACGAAACATTCAGGAACCGTTTCTGCGGCGCCTACGATTACAATCTACGATGCGGGGGGGACAGTCAAAGGCTTCTGGACTGCCGTTCAGGACACCTCCGATACGAATATCTGGGTTGCGTCCGGTATCAATCAGACTTTAACTGCCGGCGCCTATACGATCGGCGATTCGGAGGCAGCAACTTGGAGCTATAGCTATTCCAATGGCGCATACCAGGGCGTTGCCCAGGCGACCTACCTGCCGACCCGCGCCTCTTCCAGTCCGCAGGCCGCCATTCTCGGGGAAACTGTGACTGTTACCTGGACGGTGACCAATACAGATGCCTCCCTGCCGAGCACCTCCTGGTATGATTCCTGGTATCTGTCCGATGACGCCGCCTGGGATGATTCCGATATCCGGCTCAATTATTTTTCCCAGACGCGGGAACTGACTGGTGGCGCATCTTATGAGGAGAGCCGCGCGCTGGTTTTATCCGGAACATCGATTGGTCTCAAATACCTGATCCTGGTTGTTGACCAGTATAAAAATATTCTTGAGACCAACGAAACAGATAACGTCTATACTGCCCTGCCGGTGACGATCTTGGCTGCTGATCTGATGGTCACGGCGGCCTCCGCGCCCTCGACCATTATCGTTGGCCAGACGGTTGATGTTGCCTGGACAGCGCTCAACCAAGGGAACGGAGCGGCCAACCAGAACTGGTACGATTACGTTTATCTCTCCTCCGACAACCTCTGGGACAACAATGACAACTATGTTAATTATTTCTCGATGACTGGCGTTACCCGCCTGGCGGTGAATGGGAGCTATAATTACACCGGCAAGGTTACGCTGCCGGCATCTGCGCCTCTGGGGAGCAGCTTCCTCATTGTTGCCGCCAACGGCTATTCTTGGTCTGACCAGAAGGAAAGCAACACGACCAACAATGCCTACGTGATCCCGATTACTGTGGTTGCCCCGGATCTAACCGTGACCTCCGTTTCTGCACCGGCGACGATTTCCTGGGGAGAAAAGATTCCCTTGTCCTGGACTGTTCTTAACGAGAGCAGTGTCGCTGCCCATCAGGGCTGGTATGATTACGTTTACATCTCGACAGATAATGTCTTTAACTCTTCGGATGACACATACCTTACATCTTTCTGGCATTCCGGGGATGCGGCGCTCGGCGCCGGCGACTCTTACACGGCGAGTATCGATGCCACATACAACGAGACACTGACCGGTGATTACTACCTTATATTTGTCGCTGACGATTACAACTATCAGGGTGAGACGGACGAAACGAACAACGTCCGCGCTGTTCCCGTTCACATCAATGCGGCGCCCGATCTGACGGTTTCCAGTGCGACTGTTCCGGCCAGCGGTTCAGCGGGCGGAGCGGTGGAGGTTTCCTGGACGGTGGAAAACGGTGGCGAGGGGCCCGCCGGGGGAACCTGGTATGACGGTATCTATCTTTCCGCGAACGAAACTTATGAATATGGAGATTCATGGGTTTATACCCAGAACCATATGGGAATAGACCTGCTTCCCGACCAGAAGGCCCTGCTCTTTGATGGTGACTACAGCCGGGTGGAGACGTCCCTTAACCTGAATGAGACATCTTCCGGCCCCGGAGCCACACTTGAAGCCTGGGTCTATCCGCTTTCCACCTACTCATCTCCCCGTCATGTTGTCAGCACTACTTCCGACTACTATGGATATCAATGGGCCATCGTCCAGAAGGGCAGCACCTGGCACGTCTATAGCGGTGTTGCCGACATCGACACGGGTTTTGCCGTGGATGTTGGGAAATGGCAGCATGTGGCCGCCGTTTATGAACCGGGCGTTGGCATCACCTTCTACAAAAGCGGGGAAGCCGCTCCCTTCACCACCGCGGCGATTGACTATGCCGTTGACGATCGGCCTGTCACGATTGGAACTAATGCTGGCTACGTTTACCAATATTATCAGGGTCTGATCGACGAGGTAAGAATTTGGGAAGGAACACGCAGCCCTTCCGAGATTGCCAACAGCCGCGACGTTCAATTGACGGGAAATGAAGCGGCCCTGGCCGGTTACTGGAAATTTGATGACGGATCGGGAATCACGGCCATTGATTCCTCCCCCAACGGTCTCAATGGAACCTTGAAGGGATATAATTCGGGCGAGACCCCGGGATGGATTGCGGCTACTTCTGCCGGATACACGATGACCAGGCAGGTTATTCTCCCTTCGGGCGCAGCCGCCGGAGCATACTTCCTTTTGTTCAGGGCGGATTATTATGAGGATCAGCCAGAATCCAACGAAAACAATAACCTTCTTGCTAAAGCCTTCAAAATCGAATCGGCTGATCTGATGATTGCCATCACCAGTCCCCCGGCGACGGCAGCCGCCGGTGAGTCCATCCGGGTGAACTGGAAAGTGACCAACAACGGTTCCGGTGCCGCTACCGCGGGATACTGGTATGACCGTGTTTACCTCTCTGATGATACTAACCTGGACAGCAACGATCAGGTTTTGACCTACTACGGTATTTTCCGCGATAATTCTGGGGGTCTGACTTCCGGCGGAACCTACGATGCCTATGCAAGCTTTACACTGCCTGCGGATGCGCTTGGCAATAAATATCTGATCGTCGCCGCCGACGCATACAATTACCAGGGAGAAACGAATGATGCCAACAACACGGCTTCGGTAGGGATCACCCTCAATGCGCCGGATCTGACTGTTGTCGCCTCGGGTGAAGGCGCCCCTGTGGCCCCGGCCACAGCCGTTTTGGGCGAAACGATCAGCGTCTCCTGGACGGTCAAGAACATCGGCGATTACGCTACAACTGCTTATTGGTACGACAGGGTTTATCTCTCGGCAAACGCAACTCTTGAAGAGACTGATACGCTCCTCGATTCGTTCTATATTTCCGCACCGAATCTTCTGTCGCAGGGTCAGTACGCCCGAATCCAGAACGTCTTTTTACCCGAGACCGTCATTATCGGTTCCCAAGTATATCTGCTCTTTGTGGCTGACGGAACCGGGCGTCAAGGCGAGACCAATGAGACGAATAACATTGCGGCCCTCCCGATTGCCATAGCGGCCCCGGATTTGACGGTGACTGCCGTTACGGCCCCGACTGCGGCCACCCTTGGCGAGGCGATCAGCATTTCCTGGACAGTGGCGGCGGCAGGCCAGGCGGCCAACGCTGACTGGTACGATTACGTTTACATCTCCGCCGACAACATCCTGGATGCAGGCGACACCCGACTGCTATATGCCTGGACAGGCGCCCAAACGCCTCTTGCCGCCGGCGCTGCCTATGCCGAGACCCGCACAATCACTCTGCCTTCTTCCGGTCATGGCGACCGCTGGCTCTTTGTGGTTGCCGACGCCTCCCGCAACCAGGGTGAGACGGATGAAGCGAATAACGCCTCCGCCCCCTTCCAGATCACTCTAAGCGCACCGGATCTTCAGGTAACGAGGGTAACCGTCCCGGCGACGCTGATTTCCGCCCAGCAGTTTGATGTCTCCTGGAAGGTGGAAAACATGGGCAATACATCAGCCCTCAGCCCCTGGTCGGATGCGGTTTACCTCTCCCTTAACGCAACCTTCGAGCCGGACACAGACACGCTGCTGCAGAGTTTCAGCGCCTCCGACCGTGTGCCGCTTTTGGCCCAGGGTTCATACAGCGCCATCCGGACGGTGCGTCTGCCCGCCCTTTCCGCCGCATCCTATTATATTATTGTAGTCGCCGACTCGGGCGCCAGTCAGGGTGAGTCCGACGAGAATAACAATATCCTGGCCTCGACTGCCGTGACGGTGAGTGCGCCCGACCTGCAGGTCGCCTCGATTACCGCGCCCGCTTCTGCAGCGCCGGGACAGACGCTTTCCGTTTCCTGGACAGTCAAAAATGCGAGTGCATCGTATGCGGCGCCCGGCCTTTGGTCGGACAGCGTTTACCTCTCTGCCGATGCGACCTTTGATTCGGGAACGGACTGGTTTGCCGGGTCCTTTACCGCATGGGAGTACAGCCCGCTTGCCGCCAACGGTCAGTACACGGCGACAAGGCAGGTGACAATTCCCGGAAACGTCCCGGTGGGGACATGGTATCTGGTGGTTGTGGCGGATGGTACGGGTGAACAGGGCGAGACCTCCGAAACCAATAACTTCCTTGTCTCTTCTCAGGCGATGACGCTGCAGGTTCCTGATTTGAGCATGGGGACGGTGACGGCGCCGTCGCAGGCTGCCGTTCAGCAGACGATTACCGTTTCCTGGAACGTCAACAACATCGGCGCGGGCGCGGCCAGCGCCGCCTGGAATGATCAGGTCTGGCTTTCTTTTGATGAATCCCTGACAAACGATGATCTGCTTGTCGGCAATTTCAGCACGGCCTCTGTCCTTCCCGTGGCGGCAGGCGGCGGCTACACACTGACGCGTACGCTGACGATTCCCAACGAGGCGTCGGCCGCTTCATATAAATACCTGCTTGTTAAGGCCGATGGCGGCAATGTGCAGGCGGAGGCCAGTGAAACGAACAATGTGAGTGCGGCAGTTGCCATTACGATTACCGAGCCCCCCGACCTGAATCTGACGGCGGTGAGCGCCCCGGCCGCGGCGGCGGTTGGTCAGACCATTGACCTCTCCTGGACTGTCGGCAACATCGGCGTCAGCACCGCCTATGCGGACTGGTATGACCGGGTTTATCTCTCCCTGGATAATACGCTTGATACTGCCACCGATACACTGCTTCTGAGCGAACGGATCGAGGCTCAGACCCCCCTGGCGCCCGGGGCCAGCTATTCGGCGGGGCGCCAGGTAAGTCTTCCCGCAACCGGCGTTGGGACTCGCTACCTCATTTTTGTCGTGAACGGCGATGGCGTTCAGGGGGAAAAGCTCGTCAGTAATAATACGAAAATTACAACCCTCCAGATCAGCGATCCCGACTTGCAGGTGACGGAGGCCACTGCCCCCGCGACGGTCAGTTGGGGCGAGCGTGTCACCCTCTCCTGGAAAGTGGAAAACAAAGGCAGCGGCGCCGCCGCCGGAGGCTGGTACGACCGGGTCTATCTCTCTACCGATGCGACTCTGGACGTCACAACGGATGTTCTGCTCCTTTCTGCCTATGCAGGCGCTTATTCGCCCTTGGCCAAAGACGGATTCTACACGGTGCAGAAGGATGTTACCCTGCCTTCCGGTTTAACCGGGGCCGGATATCTTCTTTTTGTCGCCGACGCCACGGCAACCCAGGCCGAATCGAACGAAAACAACAACATGACCTCCCGTCCGGTAACGTTCAATGCGGCAGATCTGACGATCACCGGCACGAGTCCGGCGGTGGCCGCCTGGGGTGAGAGGATTGATCTCTCCTGGAGTGTGACCAATGGCGGCACCGGCCCGGCAACCGCAAGCTGGTGGGATATGGTCTATCTCTCCAGCGATAACGTCTATGATTCCAGCGACATAATTCTTGCTTCGGAGTATCGCTCCGTAACCGGTGGCTTGGCCGGCGCCGCTGCCTACACGGTGCAAAAAAGCGCCGCTTCGGTTACGGCCATTGCCCAGGCTATCGGCGTCGGCGCCAAATTCCTGCTCTTCAAGTCCGATGTGTACAGTCAGCAGAGCGAGCAGAATGAGGCCAATAATCTGATCGCCGTGCCGATTGAGATTCGGGCGGCCGATCTGAGCATCTCCGTTACTTCTCCCGCCTCGGCCGAGGCCGGCAAGGCCGCGGCCATCTCCTGGACGGTTACGAACGGCGGCACAGGTCGGGCGGTTGCCCAATGGTATGATGCGGTTTATCTGTCTGCGAATGATATTCTCGATTCCACTGACATCAGCCTTAAAACATTATCGCACGGGACTATCCTTGATGCGGGCGCCGCCTATACGATGAACGAATCGGTAACTCTACCCGGCGGGCTGACGGGGAACTGGTATATCATTGTGGCGGCCGATTACTACAGCTACCAGCAGGAGGCGAGCGAGACCAACAACTATCAGGCCAACCTCGTAACCTTGAGCGCCCCCGATCTGAGCCTCGGCACGGTTGCGGCCCCGACGACCATCGCCAACGGCGAGACACTGACCGTCTCCTGGAAGACGACCAACAGCGGCTCGGCGCCGGCTGAACACTCTTGGACGGAGAGGGCTGTGCTCTCCAAGGATGCCTACCTGGGGAACTACGACGATATCCAGGTGGGGTCTGTTTACCAGAGCGCATCTCTGGCCGCCGGCGCTTCGCTGGATCGCAGCGTCGCTCTTTCGACGCCTTGGGGTGTAACCGGCGACTATAAGCTCTACGTGCGGATCGATGCCTGGAACGAGCTGTCCGAGGCGAGCGAAACCAACAACGCCTTTGAGGCGATGCTTACGATCGTCTATGCCGAGCCGCCTGCCGACCTTGTCGTGGATGCCGTCACCGTGCCAGCCACAGGACTTACCGGACAGCCCTTGAGTGTGGCGTGGCGGGTGACCAATAACGGCACCGCTGCGACAACGACCAGCGCCTGGACCGATACCCTTTATATCTCTGCGGACAACAACTGGGATGGCAATGATCGGATTCTCGCCTCCTTCGCCCATAAGGGGAGTCTCGGTTCCGATGAGAGCTATGGCGCGGTCGAGAATTTGACGATCCCCATTGACCTGCTGCCGCTGGAGGTCGCCTCCGCCGATTATTGGATTTTAGTAAAGGCCGATATCTATAACCAGGTTCAGGAACCCGGCGCCGAAACGAATAACACGGGCGTCAGCCCCGGCGCCGTTACCGTGAACCAGTCGCCTGTTCCCGATTTGCAGGTGACGACCGTCACAGGAACGACCTCTGCCGTGGTCGGTCAGAATGTAACGGTTTCCTGGACAGTCGAAAACAGGGGAGGGGAGGAGGCGCAGGCCTCCTGGAACGACAGGCTTTACCTTTCTCTGGACGGGACAATGACCGGCGCCATTCTGCTTGGCACTTATTCCCGTTCACTGAATCTGGCCGCCGGCGCTTCTTATTCACGAACCGAAACCATCGTGGCGCCCATAAGCGCCGATGGCAGTTCCTATCGCTGGCTTGTGGCAACCGATTATCAGAATCTGATTTACGAACGAACCAATGAGGGGAATAATACCGGCGTTTCCAGCGCCGTGGCTCTCAAGCATCCTGATCTCAAGACCGATACCGTGCAAATGAATCCGGCATCGACACAGTCCGGGTTCGACGTGACTGTCTCCTGGAAGGGCCGCAACAGCGGGACGGGGGCGACGGTTGCTTCCTGGACGGACCGCGTCTATTTGTCAGGAAACGATACGCTTTCCGGCGATGATGTTTCGCTGGGCTTCCTTGCGCATGAGGGAAGCCTTGCCGCCGGCGGCAGTTATGACGCTTCTTTGGCTGTGACTCTTCCCAACGGGATTGACGGCAGTTATTATCTGCTTGTCCGTCCCGACGCCGGTAACGTCATTGTCGAGGGAACGGGGCTTGAGGAGGATGTCGGTGTTTCCGCCGCGCTTGCGATCACGCTTGCGCCTTATGCCGATCTGGAGGTCAGCGGGGTGACCGCGCCGGAGCGAATCATCGGCGATCCGGCCGATCTGCTGGTGCAGTGGATTGTGACCAACAAGGGCAATGGCACAGGCCTGACTTCCGACTGGATTGACGCCGTGATCCTCTCCCGGAATGCCATCCGGGGCGACGGCGATGATCTGGTGGTGGGGCGTTTTGCCCACTCGGGTTTGATGCCGGACAGTACTTCCTATAATGTAGAAAAGATCATCCAGCTTCCCGCCGCTTTTGAAGGGCGCTTTACTCTCTTTGTCTCAGCCGACATTGACAATCAGGTTTACGAACACACTGATGCAAATCCCAACACCGCATCGCCCGGTCATCTCGTTGACATCATGCCGCTTCCCTACGCCGATCTAACTGTCCAGAGCGTCAATCTGGAAACGGCGCTGACGACGGGTGTAGCCTTCAATTTGAGCTGGACAGTGGATAATTCGGGGATCGGCCCCACTTCAACGCCGGAGTGGTACGATGAGGTTTACCTTTCCGACTCGGCAGACGGCGCTAACTGGAAACTCCTCGGCAGTTTCAGTCGGGTAGGCAACCTGGCCGTGGGCGCCTCTTACACCCGTACAGTGGAGCTGACGATCCCGATTAATGCCACGATCGACCAGCAGATTGATAAAACGCAGTATCTCTTTGTTAAAACAGCGACCGCCGCTCCTTATGAATTTATCTACAAGGGCAATAACACCAGGGCCTCCGCGCCGCTTATGGTGACCTATACGGTGTCGCCCCGGGCGGATCTGCAGATCGTCAGCGTAACGGCCCCGGTCAGCGCTGCCGACGGAGCGTCAATTGACGTTACTTGGAAAGTCCAGAACAATGGTTCACTCTTGGAGGGGGTGAACGGCGATGCAACTGGTTCCTGGACGGACGGTATCTATATTGCCCCCAATAACGATCGTGCCCAGGCAATCCGGATCGGCACTTTCATCATGAGCCAGGGGCTGGCGGCAGGCTATTCCTATACCCGTACCGAGAATTTCCGTCTGCCCCTCCACATCTCCGGGGTGTATGCTCTCTATGTAAAGACCGACATTGCCGGCCAGGTGATCGACCCAGATTTGACCAATAACGATGATGTGATACACGAATTCACCGTTCAGCTCCAGACGCGCCCTGATCTGCAGGTGACGACTCTTACCATTCCGGCTTCGGTGAAATCGGGCGCGGTGGTCGATGTGGAGTGGACGGTTTCCAATCTGGGGACAGTCGCCACCCCCACAGGAGGCAGCCGCTGGTATGACGGCGTTTACCTCTCTTTGGACAACAAGTTGGACGGCGGGGACATGCTCTTGGCGTGGGAGCCCAATGGCTCAGCTCTGGCCTCAACCGAGCAGTACCGTTCGGTAGGTCACTACCGCATCCCGCAGGCGGCCCAGGGGCCGATGTGGATCCTTGCTGTGGTCGATGCCTCTGGCTCGGTCGATGAGTACCCATCCGACGGGAACAACGTGATGGCGGGGCAGCTTACCGTCGATGCCACCCCCGTGCCGCCTCCCGACCTCGTGGTTTCCAACGTCGCCGGCCCGACCGAAGCCTTTGACGGCAGCCAGATCACCGTCTATTACAAGGTGACCAACAAAGGCGCCGGCATTACCTTCCCGGCTGCCTGGAGCGACTCTCTGTGGCTTACCGCCGATAAAACCAGCCCCGGCGGAGGCACGGATCTTCGCATCGGCAGCGTTTCCCACACCGGCGCGCTGGAGGTTGGCCAGTTCTACGAAGGAACCATCACCGGGACGATTCCCATCCATCTTCAGGGGATCTATGAGTTGATGGTTTATGCCGATTCCTGGAACCAGGTGTTCGAGCTGACCTTTGACGTAAATCTTAATCCCGATGACCCGACGTCGCTGGACAACAACAACTTCAAGACCGCCTTGCAGCCGCTGACGATCCTCTACACCCCGCCGGCCGACCTCGAGGTGACCAATATCTCGGTTCCCGGGCAGGCGCTGGGCGGCAGCAAAACGACCGTTTCCTGGACCGTGGCCAATAACGGTTCGAATGTGACAGATCTCGATCGCTGGGCCGACGCAGTCTATGTCTCCGATGACGCCGTAGGAACGAACAAGACCCTGGTCTTCGCGCTGCTCCACGAGGGCGCCATGGAAAGGGGGCAGAGCTATACGCAGACCCTGGAGTTCACGCTGCCGCCGAGCGTTTTCGGGGAATACTTTATCGTCGAAACTAACGTTGACCCCAATATTTTGCTGACCGATGAGGATGAACTGCTCCTCGAGATGGCAAAGGTGACGGACCGAATTTCCGAGAAGATCGGCGATCTGGAAACGATGAGCGTCTCCGAGGTCTATGCCAAGATTGACAGCTTGAGCAAGTCGGAATTGCGGTGGATTCTCTGGGGCGAAGACAAGGTTGAGGTTCGCAAGGTCTGGGAAGGGCCGTTCACCTCAAACAACGACCGCGCCGTCGTGAGCGTCATCCGGCCCATTCCTGCTGATCTTCAGGTTGCCGCGATTACGCTGCCGGATACAGCCTATTCCGGCGAGGCGATCACGGTGAAGTGGAGCGTAACCAACGACGGCGCCTATAGCGTTTATAAGGGCACCGAGCGCTGGACAGACTATGTCTATGTTTCTCCCGATCCGACCTTCATCTACGAGCGGGCCCAGTTTGTGGGAAGCGTTGTTCACATGTCTTCCACCCCTCTCGGAGTCGGGCAGAGTTATGAAGCCTCGCTTACGGTTAATCTGCCCGTGGGGAGCGAGGGACGGCGGTATGTCTATGTTTTTACCGACCGCAATCCTTATGTGGAGTACAATTGGGGCGGGATAGACGCCCTGACCGGCATGGATTTTCCAGACTGGCCGACGGACGTCAGGACCCGCGTCTATGAGGGAGAAGCCGCAGCCAAACTCAATAACGTTGCTGCGAACGAAATGATGGTGGTTTACCGGGAGCCGGATCTGCAGGTGAAAGCCGGTTCCCTCGCGATTCCGACAGCCGCCGATTCCGGGCAGACCATCGACATTTCCTGGACGGTTAAAAACGGCGGCGAGCGCGCCACCCGGGGCGATTTCTGGTACGATCGGATTTACATCTCTCAAGACGGCTCCATCGATCTTTACGACCTTTTGATCGGCGAGCAGCGCCACACTGGGGTGCTGGAAGCGGGCGCGGAATATACGGTATCCGCCACGGTGCGACTGCCCGACGATATCCAGGGGACTTTCCACATCCTGGTTTACATCGACTCGCCCTACAATGTCAGCCAATATTTCAGCCGGTCGATGCCCTATCCCCAGACTACCGGCAATGTCCGCATCGAGTCTCCGATTCCCCCTTCCGCTTGGAACATGATGGGGCAGGTGAAGGAATTCCAGGACGAAGCGGACAATATTATCGATACCACGCTGACGATCACGCTGGTCGATTCGCCCGATTTGCAGGTAACGGGTGTGACCCTGACCGGGAGCCAGGATGCCGCAGACGGGCATGCGATCTCGGGACGTCAATTCGGCGTATCCTATACGGTCACGAACCTCTCCGGCGGTGCAGTGCCGGAAAGGCAGAATCTTTGGACCGATTATATCTTTCTTTCGCGCGACAAGTACCTTGACGTGAAGAGCGACCATTTCCTGGGGCAGGTGAGCCATGACGGCGCGCTGCCGGGAAACGCCTTCTATACCGTGCCTTCCACCTTCATGGTGCCGCGGGGTCTTTTGGGTACCTATTATGTGTTGGTATTGACCGATGTTCCCAATGCCACGCATCCCTACGGATTTGTCTATGAGGGCAACAAAGAGGGTAACAACGCTACTGGCGTCGCAGTAACGGTTCCGCTGATTATCGATTCGGCGCCGCCGACGGATCTGGCGGTGACCGAGATTACGGTGCCTGCGGCGGGGCAGGTGAGCGCCGCCGTCACCGTCACCTACACGGTCACAAACATCAGCACTGTGGAGCCGGCTACCGGTTACTGGGCTGATTCCCTCTACCTTTCCGACAACGCCGTCTGGGATCTGGGCGACCGTCTCCTTGGGCGGGTGGAGCTTGAACCCGATCCCGATAAACCGGGCAAGATGCGGCCTATTTACCGCGATCTGGCGAAAGGCGAATCCTATACGGGAACGCTGAGCGCTGTTCTGCCGGCCGTTCTGCCGGGCGACTACCGGATCATCGTCCGCGCCGATATTTACGACGATATCAACGAGGGGAGCAATAACGGCAACAACAAGCTTGCCAGCGGCGATACGGTAACCATCACGGCGCCGGTTCTCCAGCTTGACGCCCCCTATAACGACACGCTCACCGTCGGCGGCGAGCGCCTCTACCAGATTACCGTTCCGGCTGGTGAAACCCTTGAAGTAACCCTGACGGCAGAGGACAAGACGATAGCCAATGAGCTCTATGTCCGCTACATGGGGCTGCCTAACTCGATCAATTATGACGGCGCCTTTGAAGGACATTTATGGAGCGACCAGACGGCGCGGGTGCCGCTGACTGAAGCCGGCGCTTACTATATTCTTGTGCGCTCTGCCGGCTGGCAGGATGCGGCGCGGGAGATCGTTCCGGGCGCCGAACCCGTTACCTCCGGGATCACGCTGAAGGCGCGTGTTCTGCCTTTCTCCATCCGCGAGGTAACCCCTGATTCCGGCGGCGATTCCCGCTATGTCACCCTGGAGGTGAAAGGGGCGCGCTTCTCTCCCTCCGCCATCGTGAAGTTGATCCAGCCCCAGTTCGCGGAGTACGAGGCGATCAGCTACAGGGTGATCGACGCTACGCGGATCATCTGCACCTTTGATTTGACCGACGCCCCCCACGGCCTCTACGACGTAGAAGTGATCAATCCCGACGGCGAAACGGCCAGGATTGCCTACCGGTATCTCGTGGAGGAGGCTGAGCCCTTCTCGCTGACAGTGGGCATGGGTGGGCCTAAGGAACTGGAATTCGGCGACGTGGGCTGGTACGGCTTCGGGGTTTACAGCCTGACGAATGTCGATATGCCTTATGTCCATTTCGAATTCAGCATGCCGTTTATCTTTAACGATACGGATTGGTACGAATATGTCCAGAACAAGATGAGCCCCGGCGAGGAATGGTACGCCGGCGAGGATGAGGTATGGCCGGTTGGAGACCGCCTCATCTTCCGAACAAACCTGACCGGTTCACCCGATATCGCCGGAGTGCCCTGGGCGGAACTCAATTCCATCCTGAATCTGGACGGCGAACTGATGGCGACGGGGTTCACCTTCGATTTCATCAACCGGGGCTATATGGGGCTCACCTTCACGGCCGACGTTTATGCCGAGATGCGCGATGTTCTGAAAAAAATTCCCACGGCTCTCAAGGATTTGAAGGACCCGGACGTCGAGCCGCAGTGGGACTATGACGCCCTTGCCTTCAAGTTCTATATTGCTGCGGCTGCCACGCCGATGACCGCGGCTGAGTACATTGCCTACCAGCTTACGGCTGCCGAGAAGCTCCGTCTGGCGGTTCTGGAAGACGCAACCGCGCCGCGGGTGCTCATCGAGGCGGCAGCGGATGCCGCCGGCTGGGGCGCCCTCTATCTGGAAGGGCTGGAACAGGCCGGTCAGCTCCGACCGGAGGATACGCCGCCGGAAGTGCATACGATGCCGATCGTTTCGAGCCTTACGTCGGTGCTCACGGCGGGCCTGATCGGGATTGACACCAGGGGAGAGATTCTGCAGGGCGATCTGGCGGCATTTTTCGCGAAGGTGCGCAAGTGGTACGGGGATACCCCGGATACGCGCATTCCCGGCGATACGCTGCCTACAGCGGCGGATTTTGATCTGGCGCTGAGTCATGAAACCCATTTCGAGGCTTTCTGGGTGCAGGCCGGGACCGGTATGCAGGAGGACAAGACCCCGGTGCAGGCGCCTAACCTTCAGGACTATTTCGGTCTGACCGGCGAGCGCTCCGATTCCGTGCGGATGATCGGGCCAGCCGGCTATGGTTCGGCGAATTTTATCCCGATCGATACGCTCCTTCCCTACACGATCACCTTTGAGAACCCGGCCACCAGCGACGCGCCGGTCCAGCGCATCCAGATTTACCAGAATCTCGACGATTCGCTCGACGTGCGCAGTTTCCTTTTGGGCGACATCTCGCTGGGCGATCTCCAGGTACACCTGCCCGACAACCTTGCCTCCTTCAGCGGCGACTTTGATTTTATCGCGGAGCGGGGTTTTGTCCTCAGGGTGGTAGCCGGGGTGGATGTGGTAAGCGGCATTGCGCTCTGGACCTTTACGGCCATCGATCCCGAAACGGGTCTGGTCTTCTCCGATCCCCAGCGGGGACTGCTCCTTCCCAACACCGACCGCGCCCAGATGGGAACGGTGAGCTACACCATTACCCCCTGGCCGCTCTACACCGAGGATTTGACGCTGAAAACCGGCATCAAGGTTTCCGCATCCGCGCGGATCATCTATGACGGCGCCACCCCCCAGGACACGAATCTCCACACGGCGACCCTCGACGTTACACCGCCGGTGACGACGCTGAAGGTAGTGGACATGGGCAGCGGCGCGACGGGGAAGAACTCCTATCGTTTGAATTACTCGGCCGCCGACGATCAGGAAGGCTCAGGCGTCAAGGACTATACGATCTACGTCAGCGTCGATCGGGGCGTCTGGACAGTCTGGAAACGGCGCACGACGCTTACCGACGTAATCTATGAGGCGCCAGCCTCCTCCACCGCCGAATTCATCGTTCTAGCGGCTGACAATGCCGGTAACGTCGAAGCGGCGGGAAGCGGTGCGACCTTGCCCCCCTACAATCCCGGGATCAATTTGGGGACGGCCCCAACTGCCTCCCAGCTTACCCCCGAAACGCGGCGCGTTGTTGTGCCGGTATCATCAACACCTTCAACCAACCCGCTTTTCATTGAGGCGCTCAAGCAGATTCCCCGGGGCGGCTCTACAGGCGCCGTTTCCGGATTTACCACGGTTTACGAACCGTTCTCGGCTACCGCCTATGCCTGGGATGTGCCGCTCTCCGGCGCCGGCATCGGCGCTCTGGGAATCGCCTTTGCCCCCGATGGTTCAGTATTCGTAAGCGGTGGGGCAGGGCGCAGCAGCCTCTATCATCTGACGTCGCCGGGAGCCGTGAATGAGCCTTTGGCCACGCTTGAACTCCCCATTTACAGCATGCTCTTCGATGGCGCCGGACGTCTCTGGGCCACTACCGGGGGCGGGCCGCTGGTCCGCATTGATCCGGAAACAGGGGCGATCCTCCAGCGCTATGGAGACGGCGTTGAGCTGGGGATGGCGTCTCATCCGACTTCCGGGAAACTCTATCTGGCGACCGCAAGCGGCATCGAGATCTTTGACCCGACAACGGAGATCTTCACCACCTTCTCCTCCACCCGGGTTCAGGGGCTGGCCTTTGCCCCGGATGGCGTTCTGTACGGCATATCCTGGCCGGATGACGGCTATCTGCTCCGTTTCGACAACCGTGGCAACAGCGAAATCGTGTTGATTACCGAAAATCCCGCGGTCGGTATTGCCTTCGGAACGAACGGCACGCCGATGGAAAATCTGCTGCTGCTTACCCACGGCGATGCCGGTTACGTTACCTTGATGGATACGGTTACCCGCCGCACCATCCGGGTTGCCCAGGGAGGGATGCGGGGCGGGTTCGCGGCTGCCGCACAGGATGGAAGGATCTTCATTGCCAATGGGGCGCAGGTCGCTCTGATTTTCCCCGTTACGGCGCCGGTTGTTTTGAGCGTTACCCCGCTTGACGGCAAGAGTTTGCTGCCGGTAGTAAGCTCGGCGACCTTCCGTTTCGACGTGGCCATGCGGGCGCTGGGCGCCGCCGACCCGACTTCGGTTGACAACCCTGCTAACTATATTCTGACCAATAAGACAAGCAGTCAGCCTGTTTCCATAATTCAGGCGGTTTATGACAACGACTCGCGGGTAGTGACGCTGCTGTTCGAACCTCTGGCAGCCGGCGCTTACGATCTCTCCGTCCGGACAACGGTTCGCAGCGCTGCGGGGCTGGCGCTTGCGACTGCGGTAACGAGCGAATTTGCCGTAATCGCCGATGTTACCGCCTCCCTTGCGCCGATCTTCAGAAACACCCGATTTGACCGGGCAGCCGGGGAAATAAGCTTTGACGTGGTTGTGACCAATAATTTCAGCTTCGCCGTTTCCGGCCCTTACCGTCTCATCTTCTCCGGGCTGAAGGGGAGCAGTGCGGTTTTACGGGGCGCTGCCGGCCTGACGGATGAAGGATTTTCCTATATCATCCTTGCTGACGACGGCAGCGGAACCCTTGCCGCGGGCGCTTCCACCGTGCTCAAGACCGTGACCGTTTACAACCCCGACCACCTGGCTTTCGATCTGATCAGCCGGGTTAATATTGATATAGCGGCTAATGATCCGCCCGTCATCACCACCGTCCCGGGGGCGACCGCCGCGGTGAACCAGTCCTATACCTACAATGTAGCCGCCGCGGATACGCAAAACCTTTACTACCTCCTCGTTGAGGGTGGACCGGGGGCGATATTAGACAGCGCCAGCGGCTCTTTGTCCTGGACGCCCGCGCTTAGCAGCCCGGCTGCTGTACGGTTCCAGATCAAGGTTTTTGATGATCGGGGTGGTTTTGCCTCCCAGCAGTGGGAAGTGCAGGTTTCCGGGGTGAACAGCCCGCCTGTGATCCTGCCGATAGCCGACATTGCGTTGACCGAAGGAGATATCCTGGAGCTCCCGGTCGGGGCGACGGATGCGGAGAATGACAATCTCTTCTACTGGGCGGAGCATCTGCCGGCCGGGGCCGTTTTTGACGCCGCCGCGCGTATTCTCAGATGGCAGACAGATGGGGCGGTGGCGGGTATTTACCGCGATGTTCGCGTTTATGCCGGCGACGGCGTCAGCATATCTTCACGGAGTTTTGAAATCACGGTTGCCAATCGCAACCAGGCGCCCGTGCTTGATATGGTTCCGGACAGGAATGTTGCGGAAGGACAGATTGTCGAATTCCGGCTCCACGCGACTGATCCGGACGGCGACAATGTCACCTTCAGCGCGGTCGGTTTGCCCCGCGGCGCAGAGCTGCATGCAAATACCGGCGTCTTTACCTGGATTCCCCGCTATGACGATCATGGCAGCTATACCGTACAATTCATAGCCGGCGACGGCGCGCAGAAAGTCATTCAGAGTGCGATAATCACGGTGCTCAATGTCAACGGCCCTGTTTATTTCGAGCCGCTTGATTCCTGGGAGATTTATGAAGGCCAGTCCCTGATGGTGCACGTGGCTGCCAATGACCCTGATAATCCGCTGGGAATCGGCATGGTTCTCGAAGACGGGACGGTTGACGCCGACATGCTGCTCCCGCAGTTGACCTGGCAGAACTCTTCCCTCCCGCAGGGTTCAGTTTTCAGCCCGGATACGCAGATATTCCGTTGGACGCCCGATTTTACCCAGGCGGGCACATATGCCATTGACTTCACCGTTGCCGATGACGGAGATGCAACCGGCACGTCAACTATCGCCACAGCGACGCTGCGTATCGTTATCCGCGACGCCAACGCCAAGCCCGTAATTGAAACCGTTCAAAATCAAGCGCTGGCGGTTGTGGAAAATCAGGAATCCGTTCTGGAATTCACCGTTCGCGCCGACGACGCTGATCTGACCGTTCCGCTCCTTGCCGCCGTCAATCTGCCCGCCTTTGCGACCTTCACGGACAACAAGGATGGAACCGGAACGCTGCGGGCGGTTGTTTCCCACACTGCTCAGCGCGGAGACTACACGATAACGATCAGAGCCACAGACAATGGAAACGGCAATCCGGCGGCCGCGCTCACCGGCGAGGCTTCCTTTGTGCTGAGCGTCCTGGCCCCGAACGCCGCCCCGCAACTGCCTGTCCTGCCAGCCCGTATCGCTGTTGTCGGCAGTCCGCTCACTTTCGAAATTGTCGTCGCCGATCCCGATGAAGACCCGCTTGCCTTTACGCTGAGCGGTCTGCCGGGTGCAGCGACGCTGACGCCTGCGGTTGTTTACGGGAAGGCTGTTTTCTCCTGGACGCCAGCCACCGGCGATTTAGGCCAAGTTTACACGGCGACTATTTCCGTCACCGACAGCGGGAACGGCGATGCCGCCCGGGCGCTTTCTGTTTCGAGAAACTTTACGATCAATGTCCGCGCTGCCAACGCGGCGCCGCTTCTGTCGCCCATCGGCAAACGCAATATTTCCGAACAGGGTCTGCTCACTTTTACCGTAAAAGGCACTGATCCGGACGGCGACACGGTAAGCTACAAGGCAAGCGCGCTGCCGCGGGACGCCGTTTTTGATCCAATCAGCGGAGTTTTCTCCTGGACGCCCACCTACGAGCAGGCTGGCGTTTATAACGTGCGTTTCCAGGCGACCGACGGCCTTGCGGCGAGCGCTGAGGACGTTCTGATTACGGTGGCCAATACCAATCGTTCCCCGGTTTTCGTCCCGGTTCAGAAGATGCTGACCTACGAGGGGACGGGGATTCAGCTCTCAGTCAATGCCGGCGATCTTGACGGGGACAATCTCAACTACGCCGTGGCGAGTACGCTGCCCAAGGGGGCTACCTTTGACCCGATCAACCGGATATTCTTCTGGCAGCCAGGTTATGATCAGGCTGGTTCCTACACGATCCGCTTCACGGCGACTGATCCCGGCGGCCTTGTCGCTTCCTATGATGCCCTGATCGACATCCTGAACGTCAATCTGGCGCCCGAAATCGCCCCCATGAGCGGCCATGTCGTTCTGGTAAATAATTCCTTTACCATGACAGTCCCGGGCTTTGATCCCGATGCGGGTTCCGTTTTGACATATACGGCCGAGGGGCTGCCCCTGGGGACAGATTTGAATCTGACCTCCGGCATCCTCATGTGGACTCCGAACGCCACCCAGCTTGGCCGCCACGATATCCGAATCACTGTTTCCGATGGAGAGCTGACAACTGCTCAGAATCTGCGGCTGGAGGTTTCCTTCGAGCCGATTGCGCCGAATGTCCTCATCGAACTGACGCCGGGCTTCCCCGTGACGGTGGGGCAGAGCGTCCTGATCCACGCGACCGCCTCGGGCATTGCTGACATCTCCTCTATTGCCATTTCGGTAAACGGACAGAATCTGACGCTTGACAAGTATGGCAGGGCGCGTTTCACGCCGTCTGCTGCCGGCCATGTTATTGCCACGGCGATAGCCACGGATAAGGATAGTTCCATCGGCCGCGCCACTGTGGATATCAGGGTGCGCGATAATGCCGACGTATTGGCGCCTGAGCTTTCGATCCTGACACCCCCCGCAAGCAGTATTCTCACGGGCGTGGTGACAATCAGGGGAAGCGTCCTTGACAGCAACCTCGATTCCTGGAAACTGGAAATGTCCCTTTTGGGAGCGGCTCGTTTCCTGACAATCGGCGGCGGACTCCAGACGGTAGAAGCGGGAATCCTCGGTCAGATTGACGCAGCCGCTCTGCTCAATGGGTTCTATCTGCTCAAACTCACCGCCTCCGATATCAGCGGCCGCACCCGCAGCGTCGAGCGCGTGGTGGAGGTAAGCAGCGCCGTAAAAACCGGCGAGGTTGTGCTACAGGCCGTTGATCTCGAAGCGACCCTGGGCGGAGTTTCGCTTTCCCTGGCGAGGGCCTACAGCTCGCTGATGACGGATATTTCCGGATCATTTGGAACGGGATGGGTGCTTGCGGGCTATGACCTTGTCTTGCGCAGCAGCGTCGTTCCCACCGGTATGGAAAGCAGGGGGCTCTTTGCCGGCTACCGTGAGCAAACCCGTCTGACGCTGCTTTTGCCTGATGGCAATTCCGCTTCTTTCACCTTCACGCCACAGGCAGTCGAGGAGGCGGGGGTCGCCTTCTATCGGCCCGCCTGGACTGCCGATGCCGGCATAACCTGGCAGTTGACCACCTCTGACGCCGTCCTCGAACTGGCGCGGGGCATCTATTATCAGCGCGGCACGGGCCTTCCCTACAATCCGGCCAACGGAGCATTTTTCGGTGAAAATGCCTACCGTCTGACCGCTGCCGATGGTCAGATCTGGCAGTACAGCGCCGCGGGAACCCTCAAGATGATCAGCGCCGCCGGCAAGACGCTCATGGCGACCGATAGCGGCATCTTCGCCGCTGACGGTTCGAGCGTAACCTTCCAGCGAGATGTCGCGGGGCGCATTGCGGTTCTGACCTCGCCCGCCGGGAACCGGATCCAGTACGGGTATGACGAAGCTGGTCTGCTGACTTCAGCCAACAATCTGGGAACGGGTCTGAGAAGCTGGTACGGATACCAGGCTGGTACCGCGCTCTTGAATATGACGGTTTCTCCGGAGGGGGAAGGCCAGCTTATCCGCTATGACTCTAAGGGGTTGCATACTTCTGATGAAGCGGTAAATTACGTCCTCGGGTCGTTGCGTCAGGCGCTTGCCGGAAGCTCCGCGGCAGTAATCGGCACGGGCGAGACGCTCCGCTGGGCCTTCCGGGTTACAGCAGAGGAGATGAACACCCTTGGCGCCGATTCCATGATCATTACCCTGCGGGCGACTGGAACCAGCGGGTTTACTCCCGCCGCGCCGCTTATTGAAGGCGCCCGGACAATTGGCGCAGGTGCAGGTTTTGCCCTCGTTTCGATTACGTCGCCTAGCCTCTATGTGGTCTCCGTCTCCGGAATTGACGGTTCGACGGCAGGCAGTGTTTCCCTGACGGTTGGGATCGCAGGCGACCTGAACGGCGACGGCCTGGTTGATGGCGCCGACGTGACGCTCTTCAATGCCGCCGACGGGAGCAAAGCAGGTGACGCCGCTTATCGTACCGCCGCCGACGTTGACAACAGCGGCACTGTGGACGCAACGGATCGGTATTTCCTGCTGCGCAATTACGGTTTTGTCGCCAATCGGGCGCCAGTCGCAGCGGCCGGGTCGGCTGCCACCTATATGGAAATTCCTGTCCGGATCGATCTGCTGCCCCTGACGGCTGATGCGGATGGTTCCGCTCTCAATTTCGTGATCACGAATGTGAATGGCGGTTTGGTGACGATGGCGGGCGACGGCCACACCGCTTACTTCCGCCCAGCGGCCGGCTTCAGCGGCGCGGCGAACTTCACATACATGGCCGATGACGGCTCGGCGCGCTCCACTTCCGGTACGGTGACAGTCAATGTCTCTACGGCGGCCCTTTTGGAGGTGCTCTTCCGTAGCGAAGAGGCGACGCTGCTGCTTCCAGTCGAAGCCTCCGCGCATCTGGTTCTCTATGGCCGCTTCGCCGACGGCGGCATTGTCCGCCTCCCGCCCGGTTATGCTCAATGGTCGTCTTCGGATGAAACTGTGGCGCTTGTGGATGCCACGGGCAGCGTCTGGGCCAGGAGCGCCGGTTCGGCGATTATATTTGTCGCCAAGAGCGGCACAACGCTGCACGCGGCGGCAGCCGTTCAGGTTGGCCCCTGGCAGGCGCCTGCGGCCTACGACGTCTATCCGGATGCCTACCTGCTGGAGACGGGCGGCACGCGGCAGATTGTCTTTGGCGCCGTTTATGGGAGCGACCGGGTGGATCTGGCGCCCGCGGTCCAGGGTACCTTCTACGTCAGCATGGATGAGAGCGTCGCCACGGTGAGCGCCGGTGGCCTCATTACGGCGGTCGGCGCGGCCGGTCAGCATACCGCTGTTGTGGTCATCAACGGCGCCATCCGCCAGGAGGTGTTCGTGAGCATCGGGGCGGTGGTGGCCAACGGCGACCCTGTGGGCGCCGAAGGCGCCATCATCAGCAACGAGGAGGGTGTCAGCCTCTACCTCCCGCCCGATACGCTCAGCGGCCAGAACGTGTCCGTCACGACCGTTGCCGAATCTGCCCTGTCTTACCCGGCAGTCGGCGGCTTTGACTTCGTCCAGGGCATCAAGCTCGACTTTGAGGGCGCCACGCTCGATAACCCGGTGTCCATGGCCATTCCGGCTACCGGTTATGAGCCAGGGACGTCCCTCTTCCTCTTCCGCCAGGGGTCCTTCCTGGTGGGTCCCGGCCAGTTCGTACAGAGCTGGGAGCTGGTGGATCGGGCCACGGTTGGCAGCGACGGCCTGGCCCATACCACCTCGCCGCCCTATGCCGGCGGGATAACCGATGGCACCTATTTCCTGGGCGGCAACCCCAATATGGCGGAACTGGTGGTCACGAACATGTATCCCGATGCGGTGATTGAGGTCATTACCGGCGCCCAGTCTTATTTCAACTACCCCAGTTCGGTCTTCGACAACCGGCTGCCGCTGCCGCTGGATGCCACCAGTGTGCGTCTGTGGCGGGGAGCTCCCGACGGCATGGCCACTTTCAAGAATGCTCCCCTCTCCGGACTGGTGAAGGGCCAGGTAATTTCCCTTAATCTGGAAGTGGACGAACCCACCCTCAACGACGAGCGTCCCTCCCTCCGGAACGTGACCGTGAGCATCGTGGATGGCAAACCCACGGTCACAATTGAGGCTTGGGATTTCCACACCGATGACCCGAACCTTCTGCGCGTGGTCTTCCATCAGGAAAACATGCCCCTCCGCCTGGAGGAAGCCGATCACGGTGGGTATGTGGTGGCCGCCGGTCCGATCCAGAACAACACCATCCAGGTTCAGGTGCCTTCAGCCCTGCCTTTGGGCCACCTGGTCCTGAGGGTGGAGAACCTGGTGTACCGTTACCAATACCAGCCCGGTGCCGATCCCAAGCGGATCCCCGTGTGGGTGGAAAGCATCTCCCGGGCGCCGGAATATCAGAAGCCCTATCTGGTCTGGGTGGCCAACATCAGTTCCAATACAGTCTCGGCCATCGATCCTAGTGCCGAAGACGAACCGAAGTCCGTCGCTGAGATTCGTGTTGGACTTGCCCCCTCCGATGTGGTGGTGAGCCCCGACGGGCTCCGGGTTTTCGTCTCCAACAGCGGAGAGGGCACCATTTCGATCATCGATACCCTGACCCTGAAAGAGATTGACGTCGATCCGGCAACCCCGGGGCTCGACCGCATCAAGATCAACGAGGGCAATTCCCAGCCCTGGTTCATGGCGCTCGATCCCGACACCGGTTGGCTCTACATCAGCGAGCGGACCGGACCATATATCTACGGGGTAACCACCAAGGCCGACGATTTCCATTATCGGGGCGTAAATAATAAGGTTGGCGGGACCGAACGTCTGACCGGGCTTACCGGCATTGCCGTGACGGCCGCGGATCCCCAAACGGGCAAGCGCTACCTGGCCGTGGCAACGCCTGGTGAGAAGGACCACTGGTACGGCGGCGACTTCGGTTTTGACCCCCGCTATCCCGGCTATCTCTACTACGGCCTGCTGGTTGACGGGGGGAATAACGGTATCTGGGTGAAATCTTTCCAGCGCCTCGAGGCGGGCTACAAACCCTTCGGAGTGACCGCCGGCAAGTTGCCCTACGAGGTGGCAGTGGCGGTACGGGGCAGCGATGTTATCGGCATGGCGGTCTTCAACCTGAAGGAAGGCAAGCTCAGTCACAACGTGGTCATGGATATGGAGCGGGCCATCGAGATCCGCAAGGCCTTTGCCAGGAGCAAGGACGCCCTTGATGCTACTCTTACCGGAGCTGTCCTGAGCCTCATGATTCCCGGTGGAAGCATGGCGATCGAGATGTCCATCATTAAAACCTGGAACGCCAATACCTATTTCGATATCAACAATATCGAGTCCGTCGTCTTTACCAAAGACTATAGGTATGCCTTTGTGGTGGGCAACGCCACTTTTAACGGCGATACGGATTTCACCCGCGATCCTTATCTCGGGCACGGGGGTAACATCGGGGTGGTGCGCGATCCCCTGAATCCCGCCCTGGCGAAACTGATCGGCGTTACCGAGGAGTGGCCTATGTCCTGGCCCGATGAGATCACCATCGATCCTACTAACATCTACGTCATGGCCGCCTTCAAAGGACTCAATCCGAAAACAGGCAATGACCAGCTGGGCAAGAGTGGCTCCGGTCGGATTGTTTACTACAACATCAGTGACCTGATCCTGGCTGCCGAGACCATGGACGAGGCCTATGCGAAGGAAGGCAAGAAGATCGACAAGACCATCGACCAGTACGTGGCAGATGGGGGCAAACTGAAGCTGCAGAAGGGGAAGATCGAGGTCGGCGCCCGGCCCTCCGGCATCGCGGCGAGCCCGGATGCGCCCACGGATTTCATCGCCCAAACGGCTGCCTTCATCGAAGGCGGCACGGAAACTTTCAGCATGCCTGTCATACAAATCAATTATCTGATCACCGGCGTCATTCCGAACAAGCCGCTTACGATCCAACTCTGGTCGGCCAGCGCCCCTTCGCTGGACGGGGCGGCGAGCGAAACATTAGTGAAGGAATGGGAGCCATTGCGCGGCGATGAGTCGCTTTCGGCGGGCGCCCATAAGGTGTATCTACCCCTGGTGAATGGCCTGAAGGCGAGCCAGACGACCTGGTACATCGTCAAACTGGACGCCAAGGATACTTTCACTGAGTTCAAAGAGAACAACAACGCCGCAGCTTTCCGCATCCCGGTTGCAGACCTGACGGCGAAATACGACGTTGATCCGCTCGATTTAGAATTCGGCCGTTACATTTACGGCGTTTCTCTCGTTAACGAATTCGAACTCCGGCTGCAGAAGGAGTTCGTCACGAGCAGTACAGTCGTCACGATCTTCGAGGGCAACAGGCAACTCTCTCC
This sequence comes from Syntrophales bacterium, assembly GCA_023229765.1. Lineage (NCBI taxonomy): Bacteria > Pseudomonadati > Thermodesulfobacteriota > Syntrophia > Syntrophales > Syntrophales bacterium. The sequence continues at coordinate 38,337 of JALNYO010000021.1, forward strand.
GCAAAAGGTCAATGACTATCTGTACCGTTTCACGCTGGACATGGCCGACATTCCCGACAATACAGAACTGACCTACAAGGTGATGAACGGCGACACCGTGGTCTTGGAGAAGACCTACGTCATTCATACCTTCGGGCTGCCCAACTGGATCAATCCGAAGCTGTACGAAGGCGATGCCAACGAGCTCCGCACTGTCAAGTGGATTCCCCAACTGAACGCCTACTGGGTCGAGGCGATCGATTTCGTTTACACCTGGCAGACGGCGATTCCGGAACCCGTGGTGATGTTAGGTGGCCAGGTGCTGTCCCTTAACTATGGCGCCTATCTGAGTCTCGCCTTCAATCTAAAAGGCGAGGCTATTTACCAGGACGCCGGCCCCACCTTCCAGCTATCGCTCTTCGGCAAGGACATGGGGCATCTAAATGTTCCTGCTCTGTCGTGGCTAAAGGCAATGGGGAAAGAAGAGCTGGAAATCAAGTTCGGCTCACTCCAGGAGTTTTTTGTGAATCTCACCGATGCCTTGGTAGCGGCCGCGAGCGACTCCAAAGAGGCGGGGGCGGTTGTGAATTATCTGGCAGGTTCCGTCTTTAAAGGCGATAAAGGCGATAATGCACTGCTCAGCTCCGATAAAGATGAGGCAACACAACTGGCCCTTGCCTTGGGCAAGGACCCGGGCGATAAGGAGGATGATGCTGATGAAGGTGGTTTGAAATACGCGCTCTTTGTTAAAGCGAAACCCTTCGTCGTGGATAAAGAGTTGGCTCTCGTAGAGGGCGAGATCTCGATTAAGGGGTCCATCGAGAAAGATCTTGGAGAAATCGAAGAGGAATACAAAATCCCGCCCATCGGTACTCTGCTTCAGTTCAAAGTCGAGGCGAAACTCGGCCTCTCGCTCAAAGTTGAGATCGACACGGGTCTCAAAGCCGTCAGCGGATTTCTCGTCCCGAGCAACGATGTGCTCAAGGTGACAGCGACGGGCACCTTGGAGGCCACCGGCAAGGCAAATCTCGCCCTGGGCTTCACAGGGGTGAGCGTGACGGCGAAGGCGAGTCTCGGTATCGAGCTGGCCTGGACGGGGACCGACACGGTGCCGACGCTGACGTTCCCTTTGAACATAGGGGTGGAGATGCAGGCCCATGCATTTTGGGAGTTGTACACCAAGGAAGTCTTCGAATGTGAAATCTTTGACACCCCGGACGTCATTGAGGGACCTTATACGTTAATTCCCGTCGAACTTCCCGCCCACAGGGCGAGCGCCGGGATCGATGATGAGGCCGCCGGCAACAACGACTTCACCCACGCCGACGACCTGGGGATCGTGGCGGGTAGCTACGAGAACCCCTTCCTTTTGCTGCAGGATCGGTACGATCGCGATTACTACCGCTTCCGGACGATCGATGCGGCTGCGCCAGCCGACGATGTGCGCCTGAGTTTCCCCGAATTCACCAACGCCGATCCGAATGTCTCTGCCGTGCTGCTGAACGAAAGCGGCGCGGTGGTGAGCGAAATGGCCTTCGCTGCCGACCATTCGGGAATCCTATCCCTGGCGGGGCTTCCCGCGGGGCAGTATGTCCTGTCAGTCTGGGGGACTGATAATGCGCCGACATACATCCCGGTGAATTACGGTGTCCGGATCAATGCCCCGCAAAGCGCCAATGCGGCCCTGGTGGCCGCGATGTCGGTGGCGGGAACGCCCACGGTGGTGGAGGCAGGCCGGATACTGGAAGTAACGGTGAAGGTGGTCAATGCCGGCGGAGCCGCGGCCTCGTCCGCCGAGGCAGCCCTGGTGTGGAGCCGGGACGGCCTCATCGATCCGGGCGACGGGCTCCTGCTGCCCTCGTTTATGGTGCCGGCGCTGGCGCCCGGACAGAGCTGGGAGAAAATCCTCAGCGTGGTCTTGCCGAATTCGGTTATCGGGCCGGTTTACATTGGGTTTGCCGCGGACCGTAGACAGACCGTGACGGAGGCCTATCGGGGCGACAATGAGGTCAGCTACGCCATCGAGGCGGCCCTGGCAGCCGATGCCTATGAAGATAACAATCTGATCTACACCGCGACTCCGCTGGGTGGGCTGGTGGTGGGCCGGGAAATCACAGGTCTCAACCTGGCCTCTCTGAAGGATAAGGATCTCTTTGCCTTCGAACTGGCTGAAACCGGCACGGCAGCCGACAACCTGGCTGTCTGGCGCTCCGACGAAACCGGACCCGTGGGGCTCCTGCTCAAGGACGGCAACGACGTCTTCGTCCGCCGGGGCATTATGGATGAAACTGCCGGCGCCTCTATGCTGGCGCTGGAAGGACTGCCGGCCGGGAGATACTACCTCAGCGTAGTGCCGGCGGGCCAGGCCGGCTTCGAATACCGGCTGGTCGTGGAAAGCCAGACTCGGACCAAGGCCAACCTGGCGGTGCAGGAAGTGGAGGCCGACTATGAACTGCTGCCGGGCGATACGGCGCACACGGTGCGGGTGCTGGTAAGCAACTATGGCGCTACGGCGGCCCATTCCTTTGATATTTCGGTGCTCCTTACGGAGGGTGACATCACTTATGCGATCGGTTCCGGGACCGTGGGTGTCCTCGGCGCCGGGCAAACCACGATCGTAGAAGTGCCGATCAGCATCCCCGCCGGACTGACGGCAGGCGCCACGGTGACAGTGACGGCCCGCGTCGACACGGCCGGGAGTGTCGCGGAACTCAACGAAGCCGATAATGAAGCCGCTGCCCAGGTCCTTGTGGCCGGGAGCCCCGATACCCAGGAAGCGGCCGAATATGCCGCGGGCGGCTACATCGATCTGGGGGTGGTGCGCGGCACGCAGACGGTGGACCGAAACCTGCACAGCATCTACGATCAGGATCTGATGTCCCTGGGGTTGAGCGGCACGGGCGCCGCGGGCGACGAGATCCGCCTGACCTTCGACGAAGCCGCGGGTGTAATCAGCGTAGCCCTCTATGACGCCGAAATGGTCTTTGTCGCCGGGGGACAGAAGTCTGCTGCCGGCGACTACCGGATCAGCCTCGAAGGGAGAACCGGCGGCGCCTATTACATCATCGTGCGGGACAGTGGCCAGCCGAGAACCGGTGCAGGCAGCCAGGCCTATACCCTGACGCTCCAGACGCCCGATACGGCCGGCGCCAACTTGACGGCAACCGGGTTGTCGCTGGATTCCGTGCTCGTCTCCGGCGGATCCGCCCAGGTGAACGCGACGGTGAAAAACATTGGCGATGCGGCATCGGCGGCCTTCACCGCCAAATATTATCTCTCGACGGATAGGTTGATTGATGCGAACGACACTTTGCTGGCGACGGTCTCATTTGCGGCGCTTGCCGCCGACGCAGAGGCGACGGACAGCCGCATGCTCGATCTTTCCGGGGTTGCGCCGGGCACCTACTATCTGGGGTTGCTGGCTGACGATGGCAATCTGGTAACGGAACCGGTGGAGACGGACAACGTTCGCATTGCGCCGCTGGTTGTTCTGCCCCTTTCCGACCTCCATGAGAGCAATGATTCACTCAAGACCGCTTCCGTTGTGACTTTATCAGGCGGCGGCGTAAGCGTAACGGGTCTTAATCTCCACAACAGCGAAGATACGGACATTTTCCGCTTTACGCTGACCCAGGCCGCCGGTGCGACGGATATCGCGCGGATCAATTACCGGACGCAGGAGCCTTTTTTGCTCTTTAGTCTGCTCGATGCCTCGGGCAATGTTATGCGCAGCGTGATCGGCAGCAACGGAATTGCGGCTCTGCCGCTGAACGGCCTGGCGGGCGGCGTCTATTTTATGAAGGTTGAAGGAGCGCAGGATTTCGCTTACAGCACGGGATATGACTTGAGCATGACCGTCGCCGGGGCTGCCTGAGTGCAGAGGGGCGGAGTTTTCCGGAACGCGGGGAGTATTAACGAATTTATAAGGTCTCGATATTTGAGGGCAGCAGCCAAGATGCAGAACGCAGAACGAAACCGGAAAAACGGGTCACATGCCAATCGACTGTCAAAGTCCCGGCCCTGCGGATTGTTGCGCCTGCTTCTGCCTTTCTTGTTTCTGTTGACTATGCTGGCGCCGCTGGAAAGTAACGCTGCGGACCTGGCGGTAATAAACGGCGACTTCTCAATCGATGACCCTTCAGATCCCAATTTCGGATGGACACTCAGTGGCGCGGCGTACATCGACGCGGGCACACTTAAACTTCCGGAAGGGGGAGACACTTATTCTGAAGCGTCGCAGGTGATCAATATTCCGGCGGGGACGTCCACGTTGTCTTTTACCCTGATGAAGATAAATCTGGAGCCCGACCAGGGAAATCCTCCGGATGCCTTTGTTGTTTATCTGGAAGACCCCACGACCAAATCGGCGCTTATAGAGCCAATTGATTCCACCGCTATTTTCAGGTATCAGCAGACCGGGGAGGTCTCTTATTCCCCCAAGGTGACCGTTCCTGGCGCTTCCGCAAGCGGCTCTGCCTGGACTCCTGTCCTGCCGGCACAGGTGCTGGTTGATGTAAGCGGTATCACCACAACGGCTGTCAGCGCCAGGGTGGTATTTTCGCTCGTAAATTATGCAGGCGGGGCAAGCCAGGTCGAGATCGACAATTTCCAGACCATGGCAGCCCCCGTGGCCAATGATGACACTTCCACAGTAAATGAGGATACGCTGACCCCGATCGATATCGATGTTTTGTCGAACGACACGGATCTCAACGGAAACGAAACGCTGGATCCGGCCACCGTGGCGGTGGCGACCTCGCCTGCCCACGGGAGCGCTGCGGTTCAGTCTGACGGAAAGATTCGCTACGCCCCCGCATTGAACTATTGGGGTTCAGATAGTTTTACCTATACGGTGAAGGATAACGATGGGCATCTTTCCAATACAGCCACGGTGACGGTGAACGTGCTGCCGGTGAACGATGCGCCGGTGGCAAATGCGGACACGCTGACTGCGGCAGAAGACACAGCGGCGACCTACACGTCGGCGCTGTTGGTGGGCAATGACACGGACGTGGAAGACGACACGCTGACGGTTGCCGGTGTGACGAGCGGCGCTGGCGGCACGGCGGCGCTGAACGCCGACGGGACGGTTACCTTCACGCCAAGCTTGAACTTCAACGGCGCGGCGAGTTTCACATATACGGCCAGCGACGGCAGCGCGACGAGCAATGCGGCGACGGTGACGGTGAACGTGGCGGCGGTGAACGATGCGCCGGTGGCGAATGCGGACACTTTGACTGCGACTGAAGACACTGCGGCGACCTACACAGCGGTTCAGTTGGCGGGCAACGACACGGACGCGGAGGGTAGCGCCCTGACGGTTGCCGGTGTGACGAGCGGCACGGGCGGCACGGCGGCGCTGAACGCCGACGGGACGGTTACCTTCACGCCAAGCTTGAACTTCAACGGCGCGGCGAGCTTCACATATGCGGTCAGCGACGGCAGCGCGACGAGCAGCGCGGCGACGGTGACGGTGAACGTGTCGCCGGTGAACGATGCGCCGGTGGCGAATGCCGACGTGCTGACAGCAACGGAAGACACGGCGTCAACTTACACGGCGGTTCAGTTGGCGGGCAACGACACGGACGTGGAGGATAGCGCCCTGACGGTTGCCGGTGTGACGAATGGCACGGGCGGCACGGCGGCGCTGAACGCCGACGGGACGGTGACTTTCACGCCAAGCTTGAACTTCAACGGTGCGGCGAGCTTCACATATACGGTCAGCGACGGCAGCGCGACGAGCAATGCGGCGACGGCGACGGTGAACGTGGCGGCGGTGAACGATGCGCCGGTTGCAAACGCCGGCCCGGACCAGTCGATAAGGGAAGGAAATGTAGCGACCCTGGACGGCTCCTCATCGGCGGACGTGGAGGATGTCAATCTTGTGTATTCCTGGACTCAAATTAGTGGAGCGCCCACGGTGACGCTTTCTGATCCGGCCGCAGTGAAGCCGACCTTTGCAGCTCCGAAGGTGCAAGCGGCGGGCGGTCTGCTGACCTTCCAACTGAAGGTGACGGATTCCGGCAATGCGGAGAGTACGGACACCGTTTCCATCCAGATCAATAATTATGTGATCCCCTGTGATGTGAATGACAGCGGCGCGGTTGATCTTGCCGATTCCGTCATCCTGCTGAGGGCGTTCACCCGACTTCCCAATCCTGGCGTAAGCATGACACTTGCGGCGGATGTAAACGGAGATAAGCGCCTGGATATCTCGGAAGTGATCTGTACCCTCCAGCATGCCGCGGGGCTAAGGTAAACCCATAGATTAATATCCCCCTGCGTAGATTGCTTCGCACTGCCGCGGACGCATTCTACGCACCGCGAACGGTAATTCTCTCCGAAAATCTTTGCGCGGCTTCCTCATCCTGACGCCATGATGAAATCAGGAAGCCATAAAGCCACGAAATAACTGAATTATGACTTCCGCGAGCTTTTAATTATCCCGGTATTTTTATTGAGGGCATGGATATTTCCGAAGATTTCCTCATTTTCTCCTGCCTTTCTGATCATTGAAGACAATCTTACCAATAAATCCAGTATCTTGATTTCGAGAGCCTTGAATCTTTGCTTATCCCGTCCTGGCAATGGGCGCGGTTACGTGCAATTTTGTTCATTATCGAATAGTTACGAGTTTGCAGCGGATTGCTCGCAATGGTAAATAGCAAATATTACGAGTGTTTTAGTGAGTAAAATTGGGGCTGGTTCTTTGTCTGAGATATGGCATGTTATATGCATTTTAAGGCACGAAGCCCCTGGGCCGAGGCACGCCTCTGTGTGGCGCCGATTAAATTACGGATTAAGGAAAGAGGTTTAAATGGATTTCAATCTTAATGAAGAGCAGAAGCAGTATCTTGATACAGTGCGACGTTTCGTGGCGCGGGAAATAACGCCCCATGTGCTCAATCTCGAAAAGGGGCATGTCTTTCCATTTGAAATTATCCGCAAGGCGTGGGAACTCGGCGTCATGAATCTTTCCATCCCGGAGGATATCAAGGGTTATGGGGTGGATGCGATTGCGTCGGCGTTGATTATCCGCGAGCTTTCCTATGGCGACAGCGGAATTGCCACTTCGACCATGTGCAACGACCTGGCCAATATCGTGATCGCCCTGCATGGCAATAAGGAGCAGCAGGAACGATTCCTTTCCCCGTTTGCCAATGAAGCGATTCTGGCTTCATTCTGTCTGACTGAACCGAATGCCGGTTCCGACAATTCCAGCATGACCACCGTCATGCGCAAAGGCAAGGACGGAAAATACATCCTGAACGGCGCCAAATGCTTTATCACCAATGCCTCTTTCGCATCCCAGTTTACCGTTTTTTGCAAGGTGGGGAAGCCGGCCTCCCCGTTTATGGCCTGCGTGGTCATTCCCTCGCTTTCGTTGGAACCGGAAACGGCGGAACTTGATTCCCACTCCTCCCGCGAGATTCCGCTTCCCGGCGGAGGCAGGATCGTGACGGGCAAGCCGGAGGACAAGTTGGGACAGCGTCTCTCCAATACGGCGACGGTCACCTTCGAGGACGTGGTCCTCGATGATGAACAGATAATCGGAGATCGGCGTCTGGGTTTCCAGTACATAACCGATGTCCTCGACTATGCCCGGCCGATGGTGGCGGCAATCGGGGTGGGCCTGGCTAAGCGCGCTTTGGACGTGACCCTTGCCTATACCAAGGAGCGCCGCCAGTTCGGTCAGCGGATTTGCGATATGCCGGTTGCCAGAGAAACGCTCGTCGCGATGTGGAAAAAGGTAGAGCTTGCCGATATGGCCCTGATGAAGGCGGCGTTCATGATCAAGGATGGTTCGCCCGAGCAGGGGATGTATGCCTCGCTTGCCAAAAACATGGCCGCCGAGGCGGCAATCTTCTGCGCCACGGAAGGTTTGCACCTCCACGGCGGCTATGGCTTCATGGCCGAGTATGAGATATCCAAGCTGCTGCGGGATGCCCAGATCATCGATATTTATGAAGGCACCCGCGAGGTTCAGAACATGATCATCGGCAGGGAGCTGATTTAATGCTTTATCTGCACGGAATTGGCCATTTTCATCCGGAAAACGTAATGAGCAACCGCTTTTTTGAGGAGCTCGGCATTGGAACGGATGATGCTTGGATAATGGAGCGGGTAGGGATTCGGGAACGGCGGACGGTTCTTTCCCTTGACTATATAACCCAGACGAAAAACAAGGATCCGCGGGCGGCGAACGAGGCCAGCCTTTACACCAACGCCCAGACGGCGTCTTTTGCGGCCAAAACGGCGATGGAACGCGCCGGAATAAAACCTGAAGATATCGGGTTGGTTATCTCTGGCTGCTGCGCCCCTTCCTATTCGACGCCGGCGGATGCGGCGGTCATTGCTGCCGCGCTGGGTATCGAAGCCCCGTGTTTTGATCTGAACTCGGCTTGCACGAGCTTTGGGATGCATGTGGATTTTTTAAACAGAATGGCGCCGGAGCGGCTTCCGCGCTACGTCCTCATTGTGCAGCCGGAGAACATCACCCGGGCGATGGATTTCAGCGACCGGTCAAACTGCGTTCTTTTCGGCGATGGAACCACGGCCGCTGTTTTGTCGGGAACGGTTCCTTCACGCCTGGCCTTTATCGAATCGGATTGCATGACGAAGACCTCGGCGTGGGATAAGGTCATGATCATCAATGGCCATTTCCGTCAGGACGGACACGCCGTTCAGGGATTCGCCATCCGCAGCATGACGGATTCCGTCAGAAAATTCATGTCTTTTACTGAAGGAAAAGAGGGGCGTTTCCTTTTTATCGGTCATCAGGCGAATATGCTGGCCCTCCGCACCGTCTGCGAGCGGGCAAAGATAGCCGATGAAAATCACTGGTATAACGTGGATTCATTGGGGAATACCGGCTGCGCGGGGGCGCCGGCGGTGCTGAGCGCCCACTGGGACGAATTAAAGGATGGCGACCGGGTGGGAATTTGCCTCGTCGGGGCAGGCCTGACCACGGTTCAGTTGCTATTGGAAGTTGATGATAACAGGGTGCAACAATGACCTACGAGGAATTTCAGCAGGGCGGGAATTTCAATAAGGAGCAGATAATTGCCTTTGCCTACGGGAAACTGGTTGACAATCCGCCGGAGTCTTTTCTGGCCCGTCTCCCGGCGCCGCCGTTTCTGATGCTGGACCGGATTATAGAGATTACCGCGGACGGTTCGAAGGGATCAATCGTTGCCGAGCAGGATATTCATCTGGATGCGTGGTATTTTCAGTGTCACATGCCGGGCGACCCGGTGCAGCCCGGCTGCCTCGGGGTTGATGCCATCTGGCAGCTCCTCGGATTTTATTGCGTCTGGCGCGGGGCCTTGGGATCGGGAAGGGCGCTCGGGTGCGGCGAGGTTGCCTTCAGTGGCCAGATACGTCCATATAATAGCATAGTTAGATACGAGGTCGAGGTGAGGCGTTTGACGCATCTCAAGGAATCGGGGGCGACAATTGCGGTCGGCGAAGGGAGTATCTTTGTGGACGGGGAAGAGATTGCCGAGGTTCATGGGGCCCGTTCCGGGGTCTTCAAAAATATAGCATATCAGGACTACCCGCTCCGCTCGGCAAATTCAGTCGGCGGCAAGTTGGGGAAGTAATAAATATGCAATCCAATATAAAAATGGATATTGAAGCTATTGGCGTACACCGATAATCTTATATGTTGAGCCAATTGCAAAACTCCCCATTCTTGTCATTCCCGCAACGATTCTGAGCGGGAATCTGATTCTAACGGCTTGAAAAACCATATTCCCGATAGAGACATTCGGGAATGACAAATGGTTTTGCAATTGGCTCTGTTGCCAATTATATTAAATTTTATGATTCCATTCAACCAGTGCCAGCCGCGGAGCGGCGAAATGTTAAGAAATGTTAATAGCAGGTGAGGGGAATGACAGATGAAAAAAAGGTTGCAATTGTAACGGGGGGCGCGAAGGGAATCGGGGCCGCCTGTGTGCGCGAACTCTCCGGAAGGGGCTTTCGGGTGGGGATTTGCTTTCGTTCCAGCAAAGAGGCGGCGGAAGGCCTGCTTGAGGGGATAGACGACGGATTTTTACTGCCGGTCGATCTGGCCGATATCGCGCAGATTGACCAGATGCTGGAAGGCCTGAAAAGTGAAACAGCCCGCGTTGACGTCCTTGTCAACAATGCCGGGGTCGCAATCGATATCGACATGCTGCGGATGAAAATCGAGCAGTTTGACCAGCAGCGCGCAGCGGCGCGGGGCGCCTGGTACCTGACAAAACGCATTTTGCGCCAGTACATGCTGCGCGCCAACAGCGGCCGGATCATTAACATTTCAAGCGTAGTCGGCCACACCGGGAACGCCGGCCAGATTCCCTACGCGATGGAAAAGGCGGCGCTCGACGCCCTGACGAAATCCCTTTGCCGGGAACTTAAAGGACGCGAGATTCTTGTCAATTCTGTTGCCCCCGGGTTCATCGATACGGATATGACCGTTCGCCTGCCGGAGGAAGTCCGGGAGGGAATTCTGGCAGGCATTCCGCTCGGCCGGATGGGACGGCCGGAAGAGGTGGCCCAGGTCGTCGGTTTTCTGGCAGACTCAGCATCTTACATAACCGGCACGGTTATCCATGTGAACGGAGGAATGTATGGCGGCTGATGCTGCTTTACGGAATCGCATTCTGGGAATGGTGCCCCAGCAGCGCCCATTTCGGTTTATCTCGGAGATCCGTGAACTTGACGAGGAGCATATCGTCGGGGCTTACCGGTTTGGCGAGGATGAGTATTTTTATCAGGGTCATTTCCCCGGCTTTCCGGTAACGCCCGGGGTTATCCTGATTGAGACGATGGCCCAGACAGGGGTTGTCGCGTTCGGCATTTATCTGCAGATGATGCAGAAAAAAGGGGAAAATAGTCTGGAGGATATGATAGCGCTTTTTACATTCGCCGATGGCGTGGAGTTCAATGATGTTGTTCGTCCCGGCGAGACGGTCACGGTTTCCGCGAGGAAGTCATACTTCCGCGGGAATCAGCTCAAGTCTGAGTGCGCCATGACGAGGCAGGACGGCGCGGCTATCTGTTCCGGATTTCTTACCGGCCGGGCGGTGCCGCGGGAAAAGTTTGCCAAATAAAGCGCCAATGGAGGGACCTTTGAATTTCTCCCGAAATGTTGTTAATTGTCATTCCCGTGAAAACGGGAATCTGGTCTTTTCGGGAACTTATAGATTATGAACATTAAGCTTCGCTTTCCCGCCTGCGCGGGAATAACAAAAGGGTATAGATTTTCAAAGCTCTCAATGGAGGGGCGCGCTTTGTCGCGTCCGTGGCAGATGGTAAATAAATAATTTGCATTTTCAGTTAAGGATAAATCCATGCAGTTACTTTTTTTATCAGGGTACTTGCATGATTAAAAGATGTTGTGAGGAGAGGGTTTGATGAGACGCAGGGTTGTTGTTACGGGGATGGGGGTGGTGGCGCCGAACGGTTACGGTCTCGACGCATTTGCCGACGCCCTTCGGGAGGGTCGGTCGGGGATCCGTTTTGTCCCCAGGATGGCGGAGTTGAACTTCGGCTGCCAGGTTGGAGGAGGAGCGCCGGAAGGCTTTGACAAGATCAGAGACAGTTATTTTGACAGCGAAGAGTTGATGTCGATTAACGACAATATCGGGTTTGCCTCCGTCGCGGCGATCGATGCCTGGAAGGACGCCGGTTTCAGCGTCCCTGCGGCTGATGAAGACCGGGTGAATTGGGATGCCGGCGTCATTGCCGGATCCGGCATCGGCGGCATGGACACGATTGCCGGCACTTTGGTGCCGCTGGTCAACGACGGCAAATGCCGACGCATGGGAAGCCGGGTTGTCGAGCAGGTTATGAACAGTGCCACGAGCGCCCGGATCGCCGGCCTGCTCGCTTTGGGAAATCAGGTTACCTCGAACTCCTCGGCATGCAGCACCGGCAATGAGGCGATTATCGAGGGGGTTGCCCGGATCAGAAACGGTTTGGCGACGCGCATGCTGGCCGGAGGTTCGGAGGGGGCTTCACCGTACATCTGGGCAGGGTTCGACGCGATGAAGGTCATCTGCCGCAAGTTTAACGATCGGCCGCAGGAGGCGTCGCGTCCGATGAGCGCCACCGCCGCCGGTTTTGTGCCGGGAGCGGGAGGGGCATTTTTGCTCTTGGAGGAATTAGAGGCGGCTTTGGCGCGGGGGGCGCGCATTTATGCCGAGGTTCTGGGCGGAATGGTGAACTGCGGCGGCCATCGGAACGGCGGAACCATAACGGCCCCTAATCCGGAGGGGGTTGTCCGCTGCATAAAGGGGGCGATTGCCGACGCGGGGATTGCTTCCGAACAGATCGACCTGATCAACGGCCATCTGACGGCAACCTCTGCCGATCCGGGAGAGGTGAAGAACTGGTCGGTTGCATTGGGGCGCGGCCCGGAGAATTTCCCGATGATCAACTCGACAAAGTCGATGATCGGACATTGCCTCGGGGCAACTGGCGCGATCGAATGCGTCGGGGTAGTACTGCAGTTGCGGGACGGGTTTATCCATCCTTCCATCAATTGCGAGGATGTTCATCCCCTGATTGCCCCCTGGGAAGGCAGCATCCCGCATGCGGCCGTTGATTCGCCGGATTTAAAGACTGCCATCAAAGCCGGTTTCGGCTTTGGCGACGTAAACAGTTGTCTGATTTTCAAAAAATGGGAAGAATAGTCTAATTTAAAATCAATTATTTCAAGGAGGATTTAAAAATGGGAAAAGAGCAGATTACACAGAAGGTTATCGATATCTTGAAGGGATATGTAAAGGATCAGTCGCTGCTGGAAAAGGCAACGCCGGAAACTCATATCATCAAGGATTTGAAGGTAAATTCGGCGAGATTGGTCGATATCATCATCAAGTGCGAGGATGTTTTCGGCACCACGATCGAGGATGACGACGCAGACCGGATTACGACTATCGGCGACGCGGTTGAGCTTATTTATCAGAAGGCTGCCTAATTTAAGGTCATGATAACACCAACGGATCGCCGTAAACTGTCCTTACAGCAATTTCTGGGCGGGATCGCCGCCGTCGTGACGGCGCCGCTTTGTTTTCTCTTCGTGAAGTTGAGAGGGTACAGTATCCGCGATTTAAAGCAGGTTCGCCAGCAAGTCAAAAGCTTGACTCGCAAACACGAGGGGCCATGGCTTGTCTGCCCCAATCACCTGACGATGATTGATTCGCTGGTGCTAACCTATGGCCTTTTATCGCTCCCCGATCATATTTTTCATTTCCGGCAAATTCCTTGGAACTTGCCGGAAATAAAGAACTTTTACAAGAATACCTTTCTTGTGGTTTTGTGTTACCTGCTGAAATGCATCCCGGTTGACCGGGGCGGGAGCCGGGAGGAGGTGCAGCGACTGCTCGATAAATGCCTCCAGGTGTTCAATTGGAAGCAGCGGCTGGTTATCTTCCCGGAGGGGACAAGGTCACGACACGGCAGGGTTGACCGGGAGAATTTTTCCTATGGCGTTGGCCGGCTTGTTGATGAGCAGAAAGAAACCCGTGTATTGATAGTTTATCTGCGCGGAGACCATCAGGAAAATTACGGATCGATGCCGGTTCAGGGAGAGCGTTTCACGATGTTGCTGGAGGCCTTCGTCCCGGAGCGCCGTGAAGGGGGAGGGCTGCGCGTGCAGAGGGACTACGCGCGGCAGATAGTCGATCGCCTTGCTTTGCTGGAGGAGCAGTACTTTGCCTCCCGTCGGCAATGACATCGTCGATCTGGCCGAGCCGGAAAATATCGGCAAAAGCAGCGACAAGCGTTTCTGCCGCCGTGTTTTCAATCCCCGTGAATTATCGTTAATCGCCAACTCCGACCGCCCGGACAGCATTCTCTGGGCGCTCTGGGCCGCAAAAGAGGCCGCCTACAAGGCGGTAAGCCGCGGCGATCCGTCGGTTTGTTCAATACCCAAAAGATATCCCGTTAATATCGAGTCAGGGGCTTGTCTTTCAGATGCCTCTTCTCTGCAGGGCAGCGTGACCACTCCCCTGGGACGGATGCCCGTGCAGATATTTATTGCCGGGGAGATGCTCCATGTGATTGCGGCAGAAACTTCGGAGGCGCTGGCGAGGGTCGTTTTCCGCGTCGAGCGGATCGATGCAGACAGCGATGATCCGTCCCTGTTTGCAAGAAAAATCCTGCTCGACGAGGTTGCCCGACGTCTTTGCTGCCGCATTGACGATTTGTCCGTTGCCAGAGAGGAACAAGGGGCAGGCGCCCCTTTCTTGCTTTTTCGCGACAACCGCCTTCCCGCCGAAATAAGTCTGAGCCACGACGGCCGGTTTGTCGCCTTTGCCCTGGATCCTGTTACCATTGGGTAAATTCCGCTCAGAGCGATGCATGCCGGCCAACGCAAATGCCTCATTACAATCAATTATTTATGGACGCATTTTAGACCGCCGATCGTTTTATTTAAGTCAATATAGACACATACCGACCGTTAGCCCAAGCCCAAACTGACAGCAATTCCAGTTTCCCGGATTTTCCTTATATATTATTCGGATTATTACTTAAATTATTTCGGATTATAATGTATGGTAGGTTATAAGGAGGTAGATATAAATGTTCTACAAACGTCATATAAAAGAACGTATCATTGAACTTTTACAAGATTTTCGCATTGTTTATCTAACCGGCCCTCGACAGGCTGGGAAAAGCACTATTGCCAGAGAGATTGCCAAAGAGCTGGGGATGGGGTACTATACCATTGACGATGCTGCCTTGCGGGCGTCTGCCCTGAGCGATCCCCAGGGTCTCCTTGCTTCCCTGAAAAAACCTCTGGTACTGGATGAATTTCAGATGGCGCCCAGCCTGATTGGCGCCATAAAGATAATTTCAGATATCGCTGACAGCCAAAAAGGCATATTTCTTTTAACCGGTTCTTCCGATATTTTTCGATCCGCCCAAGTACAGGAAACATTGCCGGGTCACCTGGCACGGGTAGAGCTTTACCCGTTATCGCAAGCGGAGCGATATAATTGCCACAGCAACCGGATTGACCTGATCGTTGGCGCCGCATTTGATGATACGCTGCTGAAACCGCTGAACAGAGTCGCCCTCGGGCAGATGCTCATGGAAGGAGGTTATCCGGAAGTGATAACCAAATCTCCCCGTTCTCGAAGCGCATGGTTTGCTTCATACATCGAAGGTCGTCTGCTGAAAGATTTTGAAACCATGCATCGGGTCAAAGGGGACTATCACACTAAACTATCGGCGCTCATCCGCAACCTGGCAGGCATGAACGGAAATCTGGTAAAATATGCAAATATCGCCAACGATCTGTCGCAGGATGATAAAACTGTAAGACGGTACATGGAGATATTGGAGATGATGTTTATCATTCAGCGCCTCAATCCGTATGTTCGCAACCGCTCCAAACGCGCTGTTGTTGGAATGCCTAAACTCCATTTTATTGATACGGGTCTGGCCTGCCACCTGCTGGGACTGAAACAGGCCGAATCACTCCATACAACTCAATTTTTTGGCGGGCTTGTGGAAAACTTCGTCTTTTGCGAATTACTGAAACATGCAACATGGTCAACTGAAGAGGTACAATTTTACCATTTCCGCGACAACGCAAAGAATGAAATTGATTTGGTTATAGAACGGAGTGACGGCAAGGTTATCGGCGTTGAGGTAAAGGCTTCCATGACCGTCGGGCCGGAAGATTTTGCAGGCATCGCCAGTTTTGCCGATTACAGCAAAGACAATTTTCTCCACGGCATACTGTTTTATTCAGGGGACAAAGTGCTGCCGTTTAAAATCAACAATCTTATCTGCTTCGCAGTTCCGATTGCCACATTTCTTGCCCGCCAGCCTGAAGCAGCAGATGGCGGTCGTGTCGAAGAAGACGCAATCTAAACCGCTGAAAAGATCCCGGCGAGCCAGAAACAGATCCTCTTCGATGACGTCCTTTGTGCAGCGCGGGGCGAAGACTGTAGAAGAAAAGCTTGACTCAACGCGACTGCCCGACTCCGCCTTGGAAGAGAGGCGCAGGTGGTTCCCGGGAATAAAGAATTGTGAAAAAGGTCACATGTTTTCGATAATTATCTTGACTTTTCGTTAAGTTTGACAATAGTTGTAAAAAAAAATACTCCAGAGACACTCCATATTCTTTGCAAATAGGGTTTTATATTTGTTGATCGGAGGCGTTCATTTTCTGGTTGAAATCGAAAGGGTAAAGTAATGAATTTAAACTGATGGAATTGGGGCAGCTTATGAGAACAAAACACAATTTGATTGTTGTCTTGTGCATTCTGGCTTCAATATTCACTTCCTCCTTTCCTGTTTTTGCTTCAGAGACCTATAAATTCGAGCGTGCCTGGCCGACGATACAGCAGCCGTGGTATTTCAGTCCGCCCTTCCATATCGCTGTTGACGACAAAGGGTATGTGTACGTCGTCAACAGAAGCGCCGGAAGGATATTCAAATTTAACGCAAATGGTCAAATCATCACCAAGTTCGGCAGCAGCGGCGCCGGCAATGGACAATTTACCAATCCCTATGCCATTGCCGCCGATGAGGACGGCAATATCTACGTAACCGATTATGGCGCTTGCCGGATCCAGAAATTTTCCTCAAGCGGCGAATACCTTGCCTCCTGGGGCAGCTCCGGCACGGCAAGCGGTCAATTCACGCGTCCCACGGGCATCGCCACGGACGGCAGCGGTTTTGTCTATGTCCTTGATTCGGGCAGCAACCACATCCAGAAGTTTACCACCGGCGGAACCTTCGTTTTGCAATGGGGAGCCCCCGGGGTGGGAAACGGCGAGTTTAACCTCAACAATGCCGAAAAGAACACCTTCGGTTCCGGCATTGCCGCAGATGCAACCGGCAATGTCTATGTCGCCGATTTCGGCAACCATCGGATTCAGGTTTTCAGCGAGGAAGGGGTATATCTACGGCAGTGGGGCGCTGCCGGCGAAGCGGCGGGCCAGTTCGGGAATCCGGACGGCATCGCCTTGGATAGAGAAGGCAACGTGTATGTTGCCGACAGCAACCTTTTGCCCAGAATCCAGAAGTTCAAAACCGATGGTACATTTGTCGACGTGTGGAGCAGTTCGTTTATTGTAGAGCCCACGGGGATTGCCGTAGACCCCGGCGGAAAAGTTTATATCACCGATTTCTCACAGATTCTTTCCTTTACCACGGAGGGCGTGCTTCTCACCACCTGGAGCAGCGCGGGCACCGGCGACGGCCAGCTCACCCTGCCGGAGGGCATAACCGCGGACACTACGGGGAATATTTTCGTTGCCGATACAGAAAACCACCGCATCCAGAAGTTTAGCCCCGAGGGGCAAGCCCTCAGCAAGTGGGGAAGCGCAGGCGACGGCAACGGGCAATTCCACTTTCCAGCAGACGTTGTCCAAGATGGCCAGGGCTATCTCTACGCGCTGGACAGCACAAATAACCGCATCCAGAAGTTTGACGCCGACGGGAACTACATTACCGCTTGGGGAAGTTACGGGACCGGCAATGGCCAATTTGCCTCGCCCAAGGGGATGGCCATCGATACGGCAGGGAACATTTATGTTGCCGATACGGATAACTACCGGATTCAAAAATTCGCGCCCCCTTCGGACAATCAGGCCGGCAGCCCGCATCAGTTTTTTGCTTCTTACGGCGGCGCCGGCACACAGGATGGTCAGTTCAACCTTCCGTATGATGTGGCCATCGACGGCAGCGGGAACATCTATATTGCCGACTCGTTCAACCACCGGATTCAGAAATTCGGTTCCGGTGGGGCATTTGTGAACAAATGGGGCAGTCAGGGAAGCGCTCCCGGACAGTTTGCCGGACCGCGCGGGATAACCATCGATGGCGACGGCAATCTCCTGATTGCTGACACAGGCAATAACCGCATACAGAAATTTGCTGCCGACGGTCAGTTTATTGCCGCTTTCGGCGCATCGGGGACGGGAGCCGGCCAGTTTACCGACCCCTGGGGCATTGCCGTTGCCCTGAACGGCAAGGTTTATGTCACGGAAAACAAAAACAACCGCGTCCAGGTATTCGCCCCAGTGACGCAGATCGACAACACGAAAGCCATCATCGTTGCCGGGAGCGGCCCCTTTCCCGGAAACGACCTTTGGGATGCGACCCAGATGGCAGCCAATCTCGCCTATCGCTCCTTGAACAACCAGGGATTTACCAAAGAGACGATCTACTATCTCTCCGCCAATATAAGGCTGGACCTGGATGATAACGGTGTGGCGGACGATGTGAACGCCGACGCGACCAGGGCCAACCTCCAGGACGCCATCACCCGGTGGGCAACCGATGCCGATAACGTCATCGTCTATCTTACCGGGCACGGGGGAGATAAGAGCTTCCGCATCGGAGCAAAGGAGATTGTTTCCGCGACGGAGCTCGATACATGGCTGAACCAGTTGCAGAATGTCATCCCCGGCAAGGTGATCGTTATTCTCGATACCTGTGAGTCGGGCAGTTTTGTTTCCCCGCTTGCTGTGCCGCCCGCCGGCAAGGAGCGAATCGTCATCACCAGCACCTCCCCCGGCGAATCAGCCGCCTTCATATCCCAGGGGGCGATCTCTTTTTCCAACTACTTCTGGGGTTATATCTTCAATGGCTATAACCTTTCCGATGCCTTTACGATGTCCAGGAATGCGATCAACTTCACCGCCTCCCAGCAATTGCCCCTTCTTGAGGCCAATGGGAACGGCATCGGGAGCGAGGATGGCGATTTTGCACAAATCCAGACGGTTGCCATTGGCGGCGGCATCCGGCTTGCGGGCAATACTCCGACAATCGGCAGCGTCTCGCCGGACCGGACGATCAGCGCCACAAACATCGCCACTTTCACAGCGGAGAACGTTGTCGATCCGGATGGCATTGCCCGGGTGTGGGCCGTGGTGCGACCGCCCAACTATACCCAGAACGCCTCACTGGCCGCCGTTGACAATCTGCCTGCCTTTGACCTCCTCCCTGTGGGCAGTAACCGCTATGAGGCAACCTATAACGGTTTCACCTCCCTGGGCACTTACCACGTCGCCATTTATGCACGGGACCGCCTGGGAAACACTACCATCCCGGTTTTGACCACCCTGTCGGTGACGAACCCTCTCACCCGGAAGGCAATTATTGTTGCCGGAGGTGGAACCGGCGATCCTTTGTGGTCTGCCTATCAACAAAACGCCCAACTTGCCTATGTGGCATTAACCTATCAGGGGTACGGCAGCGAAGATATCTATTATCTCAGTTCAACAATGACCGAAGGCGTCGATGGCACGCCGACCGCGGCCAACCTTGCCAATGCCATTACCAATTGGGCAAAAACGAATACCCAGGATTTGACGCTCTACCTCATCGGCAGCGGCGACAACGGAACTTTCAAGCTGAGCGGCGCCGAGACCCTGCCGGTTGCGACTCTTGATGGCTGGCTCGATGATCTGCAGCAAAGCATCGCCGGCGAGGTCACGATCATCTACGATGGCAGCAATTCAGGAAGCTTTGTCGGCAGTCTGGCGGCGCCGGCAGGCAAAAAGCGGATAAGCATTGCCAGTTCCAATGCCAGTGAATTGGCGGCATTCCTTTCGGATGGCGATATCTCCTTTTCCGGATTTTTCTGGAGCCAGGTGTTGAGTGGCGCGACGCTCCAACAGGCTTTCGTCTATGCGAAGAAGGCGATTGTCTTTTCCAGTAAATCCCAGACGCCTTTACTGGATGCCGATGCAAACGGCGTGGCAAACCAGAAGACGGATGGGGCGATAGCAAGCGCCTACAGCATTGGCGCCGGTATCATGTTTGCCGGTGATGAGCCCTATATCGATTCCGTTTCTCCGGAGCAGGCGTTGAACGGCAGAACATCGGTCACAATCTGGGCGGACGGTATCGCTACGACCGGCATCCTCGATACGGTCATTGCCGTGGTTACGCCGCCTGCTGGAAGCTCGCCGAACCAGCCTTACACCATCACGCTGACCTCAGTAGGGAACGGGCGGTATGAAGGAACGATAGAAGGTTTTACCGCTTATGGAGAATATGAAATAGCCATTTTTGCCAAGGACAAGAAGGGGAACCTTTCGCTCCATAAGAAGACAAAGATTCATCACAATACGGAGACGCAGGTAAGCGGCGGGGAACTTATCGAAAACACAATCTGGTCGGTATCGCAAAGTCCGTATCACCTGCTTGGGAATCTGATCGTTCCCACCGGCCTTACCCTGACCATTGAGCCTGGCGTTACCATCAAGATTGACAGCGGCAAGGCGATACAGGTGGATGGTACATTGATTGCCAGGGGTACGAGCGAGAACAAGATCATCTTTACCTCCAGCCAGGCTACTCCTGTGGCCGGAAGTTGGGGTTTCATCAAGTTCACCAATTCGAGCATTGACGCTACCTTTGATGATTCCGGCAACTATACTGGCGGCAGCATCTTGCAGCACTGCAAAATCGAGTATGCCGGTGGCGGTTCAGTACCGGATGCTGTGATCGTGGAAAGCGCTGCTCCCTTTATCGACAACTGCGAGATAGCCTATACCAAAAGTGCGGGCATATACGCAACCAATCCGCCGAATATTCGGATTACCAATAATAATATCCACCACAGCCAAAAAATTGGTAACGG
>JALNYO010000022.1 GCA_023229765.1 Syntrophales bacterium
ATTCCCGCAACGATTCTGAGCGGGAATCTGGTTCTAACTGCTTGAAAAACCATATTCCCGATAGAGACATTCGGGAATGACAAATGGTTTTGCAATTGCTTCATTATAGTATCCATATCTTGATCTAAAGTTTTTTAGCTGTCTGGACAGGTAAAAAATAGAAGAGGGGGGTATTAATGGCAACAAAAAAGGTAGTGAAAAAACCGGAGAAGTCATCCTTTGGGCGCCGCATGAAGGACGCCCGCGAAAAAATGGGGATCAGCATTGAGGATCTTGCCCTGGAGACGGGATATGTGCATGAGAATCTGAGCGCGGTTGAAGAGGGAAGAAGTGTGCCGCCCGTTTCGCTTGTCCTCCAGTTAAGCCGTGCGCTGAAAATGAACATGGATGAGCCGGAGTCCAATGGAAAGGGAAACGCCCCCAAAAGGCGCACCAAAGGTCACAAGATGCGGGTGGATTCCTATGCCTATACGGTGCTGAGCAAGCCGGGGACGGACAAACACCTGCGCGGCTATCTGGTGAACGTTGATGCCAACACCGAGCATAAAGGGGTGGAGTACCACCATGAAGGCGAGGAGTTTGAATATGTGCTGAGCGGGGCCGTGACCGTTCAGGTCGGAGAAAATATAACAAAGCTTTCCAAGGGGGAAAGCATCCACTTCAATTCCGGGTTGCGCCACAAACTGAGTAACCCGAATTCAGAGCCTGCCGAGCTTCTCGTTATCATTTACGTTCCCTGAATTGGAGGAGAAAAAAGATGGCTTTTGAACTGACCCAGGAACAAGAAATGATCCGGCTGATGGCGCGGGATTTCGCCAAAAAAGAGCTTGAGCCGTTTGCCGGAAAGTGGTCGCAGGAAAAGATCTTTCCGGAAGCGGCAATCAAAAAAATGGGTGAGTTGGGACTTTTGGGAATGATGATCCCCGCTGAATACGATGGCGCCGGCGCCGGGGCGGTCAGCTATTGCCTTGCCCTTCAGGAGATCTCCTATGCCTGCGCCTCAACGGGAGTCACCATGTCGGTGACAAACCTCTCGTCCGATCCCGTTTTTAAATATGGCAGCGAAGAGCAAAAGCGGCGCTACCTGATGCCGCTGGCAAGTGGAAAAATGATTGGGGCATTCGCCGTTACCGAGCCGGATGCCGGTTCAGACCCCGGTTCCATGACAACCCGCGCCGAGGACAGGGGGGATCACTACCTGGTAAACGGTTCCAAGGTATTTATAACAAATGCCGGTTATGCCGGGGTTATTAATCTTATCGCCCGGACCGGCACTGATAAATCGAACCGGGGGCTTTCGGCGTTCATCGTGACCCCGGATATGCCCGGTTTCAAAATCGGCCGCAAGGAAGACAAAATGGGGCTGTGTGCCTCCAATACCGTCGAGCTCCTTTTTGATGACTGTATTGTGCCAAAGGAGAATCTCATCGGCAAGGAGGGATTGGGATTTAAAATTGCGATGGTGGCCCTTGACAGCGGGCGCATTGGCATCGCCTCGCAATCCCTGGGGATAGCCCGAGCCTGTCTCCATGAGGCTATCGAATACGCAAAGACCAGAAAGCAATTTGGCAAAAGTATCGGTTCTTTTCAGGCAATTCAGTGGATGATTGCCGATACTGCCGCGGAAATCGAGGCGGCCCACTGGCTGACGCTGGCAGCGGCGGAAAGAAAGGATCGGGGAATTCCTTTTACACGGGAAGCGTCGATAGCGAAACTGTTCTCCTCTGAGATGGCCAACAGGGCGGCATACCGGGCCCTGCAAATCCACGGCGGGTATGGATACATGAAAGAGTACAAAGTAGAGAGGCTTTACCGCGACGCCAGGGTAACCGCCATTTATGAGGGGACTTCAGAGGTGCAGCGGCTTGTGATCGCCCGCGAGGTCATGGCGGACTAAAGCTTATGGGTAATGAAGTCAAGACGATAAATGCTGATTGATCCTTTAGATACGAGCAGGATTGCCATAATTGGACCGGGACGTCTCGGAACGTCCTTTGCGTACAAGTTTGGCAGAGACGGTAAGCGTGTTGCCATCTACTACAAGGATGTGGACTTCTGCCGGTCTATTAACCGGGAGCACATCAACCCGAGGCATCTCACCGAGGACATCGCCCGGCGTCTCGGCGGCATGGATCTGGTGCCCCGCCTCGCTGCGACTGTCAAGGCGACGAATGATCTCGACCGTATCGTAGATGAGAGCGACTTTATCTTTCTTTCCGTCACGATGGACCGTCTGCCCGAGATCCTCGATCAGATCGAACCGATTTTGCAGCGCAAGACAACCAATACATGCTTTATTTCGCCGATAAAGGGGCTTTCCGCCGTTGAAACGGTCTGCCAGCTTATAACCCCCTCGCAGCTTATCGCCAACCGTTTCTACCGAATGAGCGAAAAGATATCGATTGTTTCTTTGGGGGGGCCTTTTTTTGACATGGATGTCGCGCTGGGGAATCCAGTCTGTCTTACTGTGGCGGGGCCGAAGCAGATCTGCGCCACCATCCGCAAGGAGTTTCTCGGCGCCAATCGCCGGGAGCTGACCTCTCTGTATAATTTTGACATAGTCGGGGCGGAGGCCTGCGGGGCGCTCAAAAATATCGTGGCAAATTTAAAAGGGGTTACCGATTGCCTTGCGCTGGGCGATTCGATCCCGGGGACCATTTTCTCCCGTTCCGGAGTGGAGATTCGCGCTTTGTCAAAGATTCTGGGGGGTAGCTTTCAGGCCTTTCAAAGCCAGGCCGGCGTCGGCGACATGTATGTAACCCTTGCGTCCGAAGCGAGCAAAAATCATCGTTACGGAAGCTATTTCTACGAGATGTTCAACGGCAATCCGGTTGATACCCACTTAAACGTACTAAAAAGGATAGACGGCAAACCGGAAGGCCCCAATACTATCTTGAACGTTCACAAGTTTCTGGAAAAGCGCAATATGTACAGCCCGATTTTTCACTGCGCGTATAAGATTTTCAACGAGGAGCGCAGCCGGGAGGGGATAAAGGAGCAGATCATTAATGCCACTCAGTTTGACCGCCGGACCAGAGAGTACATCGGTCCTGTTTCCCGATTGCTTTATCGCCTTTTCCCGAATCTCTGGTACCGGCGGCACCGGGGGTTACTTTCCAAACCGTAACTATAAGTTTTTCTGTATTTTTTTACTGATCGCCGGGCCAGTTCCATTTTTAGGTAAAAAATTTTGCTATAAAAAAAATGTTGACATGAATTGTTTGATTGTGTTAGGCGCAAACCACATATCAAATTAATAGTGTTCGGGGATAGACGCATGGATTCAAAAAATGTAATGCTTTTCTGGTGGTGGCGGACGATAAGCGTCTGCCCTTAATCCTTTTAAAAGGGGTGTGGGCAGGGGGAAACCCTACCCATTGCTCTTGATAAGTCATAAAACAAAAGGCCATGGGAGGATCCCGTGGCCTTTTGTTTTGTCTTGTCAGGAGCTTTTATCAACCAACTTTAAAAAGGAAAGGAGAAAATTGTTATGCAGACTAAAGTCGTTCTTGAGGATTACGAAATCCCAAAACAATGGTACAACATCCAGGCGGATTTGCCGAAGCCGATGAGTCCGCCCCTCCACCCGGGGACTGGAAAGCCGGTTACTGCCGATGATCTTGCGCCGATTTTTCCAATGAACCTGATCGAGCAGGAGGTCAGTCAGGAGCGCTGGATCGACATCCCCGGCGAGGTGCTCGACAAGTACCTGCTTTGGAGACCGAGTCCACTTTACCGGGCGCGCAATTTCGAGAAACTCCTCGATGCCCCGGTCAAAATCTACTACAAAAACGAGGGAGTCAGCCCCGCCGGATCCCACAAACCTAACACGGCGATACCTCAGGCATATTACAACAAGGCCTTCGGGATTAAGCGCCTTTCGACGGAAACAGGCGCCGGGCAGTGGGGAAGCGCCCTTGCCATGGCCTGCCAGATGTTTGGTCTGGAATGCCGGGTATTTATGGTCAAAGTCAGTTACGAGCAGAAACCTTACCGGCGCTTGATGATGAATACCTGGGGGGCGAACTGTTTCGCGAGTCCAAGCAACCTCACCGAGGCCGGACGGCAGGTTCTCGCCGAACATCCCGATTCCCCTGGGAGTCTCGGGATCGCGATCAGCGAAGCTGTCGAAGACGCGGTTTCTCATGAGAACTCCCGTTACGCTTTGGGAAGCGTCCTGAATCACGTCATGTTGCATCAGTCAATCATCGGTCTTGAGGCGCAAAAACAGTTTGAGAAGATCGGCGAGTATCCCGATGTCGTCATCGGCTGTGCGGGTGGCGGCAGCAATTTTGCGGGCATTTCCTTTCCCTTTGTTCGTGATAAAATCCACGGAAAGCAGTTGCGGATACTCGCCGCGGAGCCTGCCCTCTGCCCGACGATGACGCGGGGGCCGTTTGCCTACGATTTTGGCGATCTCGCCAAGAAAACGCCGCTTTTGCCGATGCACACCCTGGGCCACGATTACGTGCCTGCCCCCATTCATGCCGGCGGGCTCCGCTATCACGGAATGGCCCCCCTTGTCAGCCACCTTCTGAATTTAGGGCTTATTGAGGCGCAGGCATACAACCAGCTCGACACCTTCGATGCCGGCATTAAATGGGCGAGAACGGAAGGGTTTATCCCGGCGCCGGAGACGACCCACGCCATCGCCGCCGTTGTCGCGGAGGCCCGGCGGGCGAAGGAAGAGGGAAAAGAGCGAACGATTCTCTTCAACTGGAGTGGTCACGGGCTGGTCGATCTGGCGGCCTATGACGCCTATCTCAATGGCAAACTGGAAGCATACGAGTTTTCCGACGATGAGATGAAAAGGGCGCTCAAGGCGATCGAAGGCCTTCCCAAGCCTTAGAAAAGGGTAGAAATTCCGGGACCAGCCTTTTACAGGTGGTCCCGGAATTTTTTTACCATTTATCTTTTGTAAATGCCCTTATGGATAGACTGCCAGCTCTCGGGAAGCAAGCGCTTCTTTAGTGGCAGCTTTACCCAATAATGTGATAAAGAAAAAAAACAGGGGTGCGCAATGGAACGCAAGGATGAAAAAACAAGCGATTATAAAACCCTGATAATCAGATGTCCGCGCCTCGGCGGGGAAGTTCCCTTTGCCTACTGTGAAAAGGAGGGGGGCGATCTCCCCTGCCGAATGGTTGTGGGCTGCTGGGAGGGAGTATTTTCGGTCGAGGGTTATCTGCGGGAGACACTGTCAGAGGCAGCGTGGATAAGACTTAACAGTCAGCCGCCGAAGGATAAACTGACAAATATTCTCGATATTGTTGAGAAGGCAAAAAAACGAATAAAATAGATTAATTATCAACAGGATTGGGATTGAAAAAGGAGCTGTTCGATAAAAAAAACCTGGGAACAGACAACCGACCGCTGGCTGACCGGATGCGCCCGCGGAGTCTTGATGAATACCTTGGCCAGGGGCATCTCCTCGCTGGCGATACCCTTTTGAAAAGGGCCATTGCGGAGGATCACCTTTTTTCGATAATATTTTGGGGGCCGCCCGGTTCAGGAAAGACAACCTTGGCCCGAATATTGGCCAAAGAGACCAAATCCCATTTCATCAGTTTTTCCGCTGTGCTCTCCGGAGTAAAGGAAATACGCTCTGTCGTTGAGGAGGCATCCGGGCTGCTGCGGTTAAGCAGTCGCCGGACGATTCTCTTTGTGGACGAGATTCACCGCTTCAACAAGGCCCAGCAGGACGCCTTTTTGCCCCATGTCGAAAGCGGCCTGATAACCCTGATCGGCGCGACAACTGAGAACCCCTCGTTTGAGGTTATCTCGGCGCTGTTGTCCCGGATGCGGGTTCTTACTCTCAAGCCGTTTACCGTTACTGAACTTTCCGGGATAGTCAGGAACGCCCTGACTGATGCCGAGCGCGGGTTGGGCGCCCTCAAGCTTGAGATCGAGCCGGACGCCCTCTTGCAAATTGCCGATTATGCGGATGGCGACGCCCGAACTGCGCTGAACAATCTCGAAGCGGCAGCCTCGCTTGTGGACAAAGGCTTGGAAAGTAACGGCCTGATCACCCGCGCAGTTGTCGAGCGGGCGATTCAAAAAAAGGCGCTCCTGTATGATAAAGATGGCGAAGAACACTACAATTTGATCTCGGCGCTGCACAAAAGCCTCCGGGGAAGCGACCCAGACGCGGCCGTTTACTGGCTGCGACGGATGCTCATGGCGGGCGAGGATCCCCTTTATCTCGTCAGACGGATGATCCGCTTTGCCTCAGAGGATATCGGGAATGCCGATCCCCGGGCGCTGAGCGTGGCAATAGATGCGATGCAGGCGTACCATTTTCTTGGTTCGCCGGAGGGGGAACTGGCGCTTTTCCAGGCGGCCGTTTATCTTGCCACGGCAACGAAGAGCAACGCGCTTTATGAGTGCTACGGCAGAACTGGACATGCCATAGAGAAAACCGGCGCGCTTCCTGTGCCGCTGCATATCCGTAACGCCCCAACTGGTTTGATGAAGGAGCTGGGCTATGGGAAGGGATATCTCTACGCCCATGATTTTTCGGATGCATTTGTTGCCCAGGAATATCTGCCCGACGAACTCCGCGGCGAAAAGGGGCGCTTCTATAAGCCGACAGACCGGGGTTATGAGAAGATCATCCGGGAACGAATTGAACAATGGCGGCTGATGAAGAATTCCGACGCCGCAAGACGAACGAAAAGGTAAAAAGTAAGAGGGATATCCCTTTTTCCAGGAATTGTCTGTCAGCGGCGACTTTTTTATCGGAGTTGGCATATTTCTTGGTTAGGTGGAAGGTGGAATGGACAATGGGACACGGGTTAATAACAAAAGGGGAGGTCCAAAGAACCCCCCCTCATTCAGGAGTTGGAAAGCTTGTTGGCCTTCCTTATTCTATTTCAGCGCTGTTTGATCGTGCCCGCGATCAGTCAGCATGTATCTTTGTAGGTTTATATAGCATTAAGTGTGCCATAGATAAGTAATGCCGATAAGGCAATGAAATAATTTATAATTATAGTATGGCGATCGATACTGTCTTTTCCTGCTTTCGCAAAAGGGAGGCAATAAATGTCGCCCCGGCTGATTTTAATAATAATTAAAGTGAATGATAACAGTTAGTTTTAGAAGGAGAGCCTTTTTGTCAGCAATCGACAAAAATGTCGAAACGTCTTTATTCCTCCCGCTGTTCGGTGAACCGTCAACCAATTCGGGGGGATTTTAACTTTTATGGAAAGTTTTTATGAATTTTGAAGAAAATACTACCCGTCTGCGGGGAGCTCACCGGTTCAAGCTTAGGTTTATTCAACCTTTCGCTGTCATCCTGGTCAGCGCCATTTTCATTATTCTTATCTTGACCATGGGCTTGATCGATATGCGGCGCAGTGAACGAATGCTGAGCGGCTTTATCGAAGATCAGGGCCGGCGGGTAATTGGGGTAGTGGAAAAGCTGACCGAGGAAAATCTGAAGAACATGATTGCGGCCTCTCAGAAAACTCCGGGAAGCGTCACCATCTCCCTGAAAGAGCCGATTTTTTCTCCCGATACGCTGCTGACCGAAAAGATCATCGCGATGGGCAGGGAAATAGACAATCACTGGAAAAAGGAGCATATCAGCGGTTCATACATAAGTGAATTCGCACGGAAAAAGAACATCTGGCTGGTAGCCGTCCTTAATGCCGCGGGTAATGTTATATTCCAGAGCCGGCCGGTCGCCGAAAACCTGCGTGCCGACGTTCAGGAGAAAAAAAACATAAAACAAAGCGCGGCGAAGCTTATCAAGGGGTTAAACACCCTGAACCGGCAAAAGAAAATCGGCTTTATTGCCATGAGCCGCAGGGATGAAAGCGGAACCATTATTCTTGCCCTCGACCGGGAGAGTATGCGTTATTGGGGAATGAGGGTTTCCGTGGAACGGGCGATAGAGAAACTGGGGAAAGGTCAGGGGCTCCTTTACCTCGACATAAGCGACGACAAGGGACATGATCTCGGCAGTATCGGGTACATGCCGGGAGAGGTAGGGCTGGATGATTCGCTGAGAAGCGGCATTCTTTCCGGCTCCAGGAGGTTCGAAAGCAGGAAGACAAGCCGTGGAGAAAACAGCGTTCAGGAAATAACAGCCCCTTTTTACCTCGGGAAAGAGATTTTGGGTGTTATTATTCTGGGCCTCGACCGGGGGAACACCGACAAAATATTGATGGAAAACAGGAGGAACGTCTATCTGTTTCTTGTTTTTGTGATTGCGATTACCCTGCTTTCTCTGTGGCTTCTTTACCATAATCAGAACCGGCACTTGGGGCGGGTAGTGGAGATGACCAGACAACTGGAAAAGGCTGAAAGGCTCTCCTCTCTGGGGATGCTTGCCGCCGGCGTTGCCCACGAGATTCGCAATCCGCTCAACGCGATCAGCATGGCCAGTCAACGTCTGAAGAGGGAATTCCCTCCTTCTGAACTGGGGAAGAAAGAAGAATTTGATACGATAACAACGGTCATCCGTGACGAGATCAGACGTCTGAACGGAATCATTGAGGAGTTTCTGACCTTTTCCAAAAGCCGGCGCCTGGAGCTGCGGGAAAGTGCCGTCCAGGATGTTTTACGGAAGATTGTGAATTTAGTTTCCGCAGAGGCCTCCGCGAAGGGCGTCAGTATCAGGACCGATTGGCCCGAAGAGCCGATCGTGATCCCGATGGATATGGACAAGCTCCAGCAGGCCCTGCTGAATTTTGTCAAGAACGCCGTGGAGTCGATCAGCGGCGCCGGAGACGTGACCCTTGCCATCCTCAATGAGGAAAAAGGTCTGGTTAATATCATAATCACCGATACGGGATGCGGATTGACACCGGAAGAGGTGGAGCGGATTTTCAATCCGGAATACACGACAAAGGAAAAGGGCCTTGGACTTGGTCTTTCGCTGGCCCACGAAATAATCCGCGGACATGGGGGAGAGATACGGGTGAAAAGCCAAAAGGGCGAGGGGACGGTGTTCGAGATATTTATGCCGACAGAAAGGCTCAATGAAAAGGCGGCTGCAAAATAATGAAAAAACTAAATATACTGGTTGTTGATGACGGTCGTTCTCAGCGAGAGATGTTGAGGGATTTCCTGAAAAAGGAGGGGCACTCGGTCGGCGAAGCGGAAAACGGGCCACTGGCCATTCAGCAGGTCAGAGATGGACACTTCGATCTGCTGCTGCTCGATTATAAAATGCCCGGCATGGACGGGATGGAGGTTTTGCAGGCGATTAAAAAGATAAATCCCGAGATCGATGTCGTGATCATAACCGCGTTCGGGACGATCGAGACGGCCGTGGAGGCGATGAAGGCGGGCGCCTTGGATTATATAACGAAACCTGTTGAATTCGAAGAACTTCTTCTTTTGGTGGAGCGCGTCTCGGAACGGAGGACGCTGATCAGGGAAAATGAAATTCTCCGCGAACACCTAGGTCAGAAAGGCGTTTCCACGGATAAAATAGTCTTCCGCAACGAGAAGATGGGCGCCCTGATCAATATGGCAGGAAGGGTTGCAGCAAGTCGGGCGACGATCCTGCTGCAGGGGGAAAGCGGGACGGGCAAGGAGCTTTTTGCCCGCCTGATCCACAATTTGAGTCCGCGGTCGGAAGGAAGAATTATTGCCGTTAATTGCGGCGCCTTGAACGAGAATCTGTTAGAGAGCGAGCTTTTCGGCCACGAAAAGGGGGCGTTTACCGGCGCTGCCGCGCGTCGGATCGGCCGGTTCGAGGAGGCGGACGGGGGAACGCTTTTTCTCGATGAAATCGGCGAGCTTTCGCCGCAGGTTCAGGTGAAGCTGCTGCGGTTTTTGCAGGAGCGGGAGTTTCAGCGTCTCGGCGGCAATCAGACCCTTCATGCCGATGTCCGGGTGATAAGCGCGACAAACCGCGATCTGGAAAAGATGGCGAAGGGAGGAGGGTTTCGCGAAGATCTCTTCTACCGGCTCAATGTCGTTACAATGCAGTTGCCGCCGCTTAGGGAACGTAAGGAGGACATCCCGCCGCTCATTGACCATTTTCTTGTTCGCTATGCCAAGGAAAACTCCAGGGAAATTGAGGGGACAAGCAGCGAGGCGCTGGACATGCTGCTCAAATACGACTATCCCGGAAACGTCCGGGAACTGGAAAACATCATAGAAAGAGCGGTCGTTATTGCCCGGGAAGATGTTATCTCCGTTGCCGATCTTCCTTTTGGCGAGGGAATCGAAGAAACGGACGGGGGAAAAAAGACGGAGGATGGGGCTCTGCGTCAATCGGTTGAGGAGCTGGAAAGAAAGTTGATTGCCGAGGCGATGGAAAAAACCGGCGATCATCAAAGCCGCGCGGCCGCGCTTTTGGGCATCAGCGAAAGGATGCTCCGCTATAAGCTAAAAAAATACGGTCTGAAGGCGGGGCAGTGATAAAGGGTTTTCAAATCATAATCGGCATCGTTCTGCTGATCGTATCAATCCGGTTATTCTAAATTAATAAAGTGGAGAAGATAATTGAAGATTTGCCTGCCATCCGGGGACTGGCGGCTATGCAGACAGTTTTATGTAAGAATGGACGGTGAACGAAGCGCTATGACATCTCAACGGAAGAGTGCGCGTATTTTTTCTAAACGGTTTTCCTCCTCCCGGTAGAGGCGATGTGCCTCCTCGATGGAGGTCTGTGCGAATCTTACGATGCTGCCGGGCAGGGCTTGGGCCACTTTCTTGATATCTGCTGTGGTGACGGTGACGATTTTAGAGTAGCCCCCGGTTGTCTGTTCCACCAGTAGAATGATAGGTTGGCCATCGGCAGGAATCTGAATGTTTCCCGGCACAACAGGCTCGGTTATAATGCTTTTGGGCGCATCCGGGTCATGCTCGATCAGAGGTCCCCTAAGTCTGTATCCCATTCGGTCGCTTTGCGCCGTTGCCTCAAAGCTTGCTGTAAAAAATAGGTTGAGCGCGCGCTTAAAGGAGTCCGCCTGCGGTCCCGGGATTGCCCCCAATACAATCTCTTTTGGATATTCCGGAATAAATTCAGGGGGGAGGAGGCGCGGCCGCTCCAGCAGGGCGGCTTTGCCCTTTTTCAATATATCCCCCTTCACCAGCGCCCGTCCCTGGAAGCCGCCGAAGCCGGCCCGGACGAAAGTGGAGCGGCTTCCCATGACAACCGGCGCAGCAAACCCGCCGTTCACCGCAAGATAGGCCCGGCATCCCTTTTCCGCTCGGGGAATCCTGATGACATCCCCTTTTTTTATCCGTATGGAACGCCACGCCGGGGCTGGACTTTTGTTGATTGTCATTCCCATTTCCGCGCCGGCGATCGCGATATCGGCCGCCGCCATCGCCTCAAAAAGGGGTCCCATGACCGTTATTTCCAGAACGCCCATGTTTTCCTGATTTCCGACAAGCAGATTGGCGATGCGACAGGCAAAGGAGTCAAGCGCTCCGGAAGGGGGGACTCCTCTGTCGAGAAAGCCGAAACGGCCGAGATCCTGGATGGTCGTGAGCGCTCCTGGGTTTTTGACGATAAAAAGATCCATCAGGAGCGTTCCTTTTCATATAATCGTTTGAATTCATTCATAGATATGGGTTCGAAGCGGATGCGGTCGCCCGCCTTGTAAAGAAAAGGGTTTTCTCTCTCCGGGGCGAACAGCCTTAGCGGCGTTTTGCCGATTATCTGCCATCCACCGGGACTTTCGATGGGATACATGCCGGTCTGCATCTCCGCTATTCCCACGGAGCCGGCGGGAATACTGACGCGCGGCGTTTCCCGGCGGGGAGTTTTCAGCCTTTCGTCCATCCCTCCGAGATAACAGAACCCCGGTGTGAAGCCGATCATGTAAACGGGATATTCGCGGGAGGAGTGGATATGGATGATTTCTTCGGTTTTGAGCCCCGTATGCGATGATACGATGTCGATGTCTGGTCCCCATTCATCGCCATAGCAGACGGGAATGGAAACAATCTGCATTTCCGGCCGGAGCGCGTTGTTGTGGTAATTTTCGATGCTGCTTATTTCCCTTTTCAATGTGTCCGGTTCTGTCAGGAGGGGATCGTAAAGAATAGCAAAGGAGCGGTAAGCAGGCACAACGGCTTGTACCCCCCTGGGAGGATTCTGGCGAACCAGCGAAGAGATTGCGAGTACTTTTTCGTTTACGGAAAGATCGATGCCCTCGCCGTAATCAACCAGCAGCGCCCGGTCCCCGCTCAGTCTGAAATGCGGTTCGTCAAAAAGATGAGGCATAGTTTCCAAAACGCTTAATTTAAAGACCTGACCCCAATCCCTTCGGTTTCGAGAGCCAGTCTTATTGCCTGGGTATGTTTAACAGCGGAGGGGTTGTCGCCATGCAGACAGAGGGTGTGGATTTCCATCTGGAGCCGGGAGCCGTCAACGGCGATTACTTCGCCGTCAATGGCCATCCGCAGGGCCTGCTCGACGCTCCGTTTAGGATCCTCGATCACGGCGCCGGGACGCTTGCGCGAAGTGAGTTTACCGTCCGGGTCGTAGGTGCGATCGGGAAACGCCTCAAAGGCGACCCTGATCCCCGCTGCGTCGGCGATTTTTCTGGCCAGAGGAGCCTGGGCGCCGCCCAGGACGACCCAGATAAGATTGCGATCGACCGCGGCGATTGCCTCCGCGATTGCCCGGGATAGATTTTCATTGCCGACGCTCATGTTGTAGAGATTGCCGTGCGGCTTTACATGCTGCATTTTTGCCCCGTGCAGGCTGCAAAAACCATTTAACGCGGCAACTTGGTAGATGACAAAGTCGCGAACCTCAGCGGGGGTGCAATCCATGTTGCGCCGTCCGAATCCGACCAGATCGGGGTATCCGGGATGCGCGCCTACGGCAACGCCGTTTTCCCAGGCAAGCTTCACCGTTTTGCTCATAACCTGCGGATCGCCGGCATGGTACCCGCAGGCGATATTCGCGGAACTTATGTGTTTTATCACCTCGCCGTCCATGCCGAGGGTGTAGGCGCCGAAACTCTCGCCCATGTCGCAGTTGATGTCAATTTTTTTCATTGCCGACTCCTTTGATGAATCAGGAAATGTCGCTTGCCCTCATCTATTGTTCCAGCCTCGCTTAAAGTTGCAACGGAAAGGGGCTACTTGCCGATCATCCGGTTCGGCAGATAAAGGGCGATTTCCGGAAAGACCGTAAGCAGAATGGCGGCCAGCAGCATAATCAGAAAAAAGGGAAATGCCGCCTTGGCGATCGTTCCCAGGTTGTCATTGTTCAGTCCGCTGATGACGAACAGATTGAAACCAACCGGCGGCGTTATCTGGGCGATCTCGATCATCAGGACAAGGTAGATGCCGAACCAGACCGTGTCGAATTTTGCGGCCTGTATCAAGGGTACGACGATCGGCGTCGTCATGACGATCATCGAAAAGCCGTCTATGAGGCAGCCGAGAACGAGATAAAGGGCTGTCAGAATGACGATCAGCATGTAGGGGGAAAGTCCCATTTCGGTTACCAGCGTTGTCAGCGCCCGGGTAATTCCCATGTAGCCGATAACGTTGGAAAGGTACGCCGCCCCCATGACGATCAGCATGATCATGGAGCTTGTCTTGACCGTGCCGATGAGACTCGTTTTGAAAACCCCCCAGTCAAGACTTCTGGTGATCAGGGCAAAAAACAGGGCGCCGATGACGCCGATTGCCCCGGCTTCCGTCGGCGTCGCCCAGCCCATGTAGATGCTGCCGAGGACGAAGAGAACAAGAATGACGACTGGCAGGATGGCCGGAATGGCGAGGAAACGCTCCTTCCATGTGTTTTTCTCAGCGCTGCGCGGCGCCATCTCGGGCGAAATCAGGCAGCGAATAGTTATATAGCCGCTGAACATGATGGCGATCAGGAAGCCGGGGATGAAACCGGCAATGAAGAGCTTGCCGATGCTGACATCCCCGATTATTCCGTAAACAAGCATCATCATGCTGGGCGGGATCATGAACCCCAGTGTTCCCGCTCCGGCCAGCGATCCAATCGACAGGCTGTGGTCGTATCCCCGCTTTTCCAGCTCCGGGATGGTTATCTTACCGACAGTGGCGGTAGTCGCGGCGGAAGAGCCGCTAACGGCGGCAAAGAAGGTGGAGGCGAGAATATTCACATGGATAAGTCTCCCCGGGATGGAGTCCATCCACGGAGAGAGCCCTCGGAAGAGATTTTCCGAAATGCTGCTGCGGAAGAGGATCTCCCCCATCCAGATGAAAAATGGCAGCGCCATCATCGCCGAGCCGCTGGTGTTGTTCCAGGCGATATTTGCCAGAATGGAGCCGAAGGAAACGTCGGTGAAAATAAAAAAACTCCCCATGCCGACGAGAAACAGGGCGATCCCTATCCAGATCGATCCTCCTAAGAAAACGATCAGAAGGGCTACAATGACTGCGGAAACTGTTCCTATATCAACGTTCACCGGGGTTTCTCCTTTTGACCGAAAACAAAGAGTTTTTTTCGCTGTTTGGGTTATCTCCCCAGTTCATCGGTTTCCTCCAGGATGACGAGACCTTCCGTGTTATTTTTTAAAATTGCGATTCCCTTAAGAAATTCAGATAAAAACTGAAGCATGAACAAAAAGGAACCGAGGGGAAGGAAAATCTGCGGGATTGCCAGATAGCTTTCGGTAATCTGCATGGACTGTGTTTTATTGACGACGGAATCCCAAAAGAAAACAAACGTATAGCGTGTAAGCGCCATGCAGAAGAGAAAACCGGCGAGCGAACAGACCATGTTGTAAATTACCCGCCGTTTCCCCCGCAAAAGGTGCGTCATTACCAAGACCCGGATATGCCCACGTTCGCGCAATGTATAGGCAAGACCCATGAAGGTAAGCATCGACATCAGATATCCAGAATACTCGTCTGAAATATAGATGGTTTTGCCGAGAACGGACCTCGTGACGATTTCCGCAACCACTATGATTAGAGCAATGGCGACCAACAGGCCGGAAATTCCGCCGCTGAAGCCGGAAACCCGATCAATGGCGGTGATAATTTTTTTCATCGATAATTCTTTCTTTACCTCTCGGCACCGGAGTAATAATCCGGCGTCTGTTTGTATGAAAATCCCCCCATCCCCCCTTTGCCAAAGGGGGGCAAGGGGGGATTTTCATGCTTCGTTGTGCCCCACGGGCATGGGGGTTTATAGGGCAGTTCTAATTATGAAAGACAAGACCGGCAGCGCGTTGACAATTTTCCAAGTTTGCCGATATTGTCTATACGAAAATTGATTAGTTAACAGGCTGTCTTATCGTTTTACCCTCTTCATGAACTCGTCGTAAATCTTTTTGCCATCCGCCGGTGCGCCTTTGAGCCAATCGGCGCGGATGCCTTCGGTAATTTTTTCCAGCTCGCCCACCATTTTGGTGGAGGGCTTCACCGTTTCAATGCCGTTTTTGTTGCTGATGGCTTCCTGCTCCTTGTCCCAGGTCTTGACGTTTGCCCACATTGTGCCTTCCAGCTCGCGTCCGATCTTCACGAGCAAGTCCTGCTGGGCCTTGGGAAGCTTGTTGAACGCCTTCAGATTGACGGTAACCATGTCGGTCGCGATGGTGATGTTCAGGGGTTCAAAGTACTTAAGCACTTCCCAGAACTTGCCGTCAACGGCGGTCGGCGTCGAGGTCATGACGGAATCGATGAGGCCGGTTTGCAGAGAAGTATATACCTCGCTGAACGGAAGCGCGAACGGGGTTGCGCCGACTGCCTCCATCACCAGGGCGCCGTTCTTGTCGTAGGTTCTTGTCTTCAACCCTTTGAGTTCCTGAAGGGTGGTAATCTTTTTCTTGGTCCAGAGACCGGCGCCTGGCCAAGGGGCGACGTAGAGGATTTTCTGCCCCCATTTCTTGGCGCTTTTGTCAAAGTAAGGACGGGAGATGTCGAGCAGAAGCCGCAGTTCGTCGAAATTCCGTACGAGGAACGGGAGGGTGACGATCTGGAAGGACTTCTCGTCTCCCGCCACGCCGCTGATGAGCATGTCGGAGACGGGAACAAGCCCGTCGCGCACGGCCTTCAGCAGATCCGGGCCCTTGTAGCCCAAGGCGCCGCCGGTGCTGACCACCACTTCCAGGTCGCCGTTTGTCGCCGTTTTCACTTTTTCAGCGAAATCCGTGAGGCCGACGCTGTGGAGATTTTTGGGAGGCCATACCGAATTGGCGTTCCAAACCGTTTTGGCGAGGGCGGGAGTAACAGTCATCCCCAAGATAAAGGCACATACCAACAAGACGCGAACAACTTTTTTCATACAATTTTCCCCTTTCTTTTATGGTTTTACAAGGTTGTTATTGACAGCTCCAAGTAATTTTGAAGACTGATCTAAACTTGATTCATAACATTTATGCCGGCAATCGCCGCAAAACGGCAAAACCCCAATGGCTGTTTCACCGACTGGTTCCCGGTGCAACGTGCCTGGTTTTGATAACCACCCGGACCACTGGAGGTTTGCCGCTCACAAAACGGATATCCTTGGGGTAGCGAAGCGAGGGGGTGAAAGCTCGCTGGACATCCAGTTGCGACAAATCAACCGGATCGGTGATGATTCGGACCCGTTTGCCGCTGAGAGTTTTAGGAATTAGCACCCGCGCCTCCCTTGGCGTCACCGTAATCGACTCTACCTCAATGCCGGCAGGAGGCTTGTTATCGGTAATGGCCTCGATTGGCACGCTCACCGGTAGGAGACGAGAGGTTGACACGATGACCCTCTCCGGGCTTATGCTGGTCACACTAAGATTCGGCGCATTTTTTACCATTTTTCCCGTCAGTAATATTTCCTGCTTTCCCGGACGGATTTTTTCAAGATCAAGCGATATTTTCAGGTCGGCAGGATTAAGCAGCTGCAGTGCCTGGGCGTGTCCCATCAGCATTACATTGGCTTCCGCAATTTTTGGCTCTTCTATAACCAGCTCCATGGGCGCGTTGAGGTACTCGATCGGCACTGCGAATTCCCGCCGGATTATCTCCCGCTGATAGCCGAAAACAACCCACAAGATGCAGGCCAGAACGATGGCGAGAACCTTCTCGCGCGTATTCTCCTTGAGCCATCGGAGGAAAGGTTTCTGACGGGAAAGGGCGCCGTTTTTCTCGAAAAAAGCTTCCAACTCAACTCGCAGGGCAGACGCATTGGCAATTTTTCTAATTTTTTCTCCGCTGGCGAGGGAAATATCGCCGCTTTCTTCGGAGACCACGATGCAGATGGCATCCGATCTTTCCGAGAGTCCCAGCGCTGCGGTATGCCTGAGACCAAGGTTGCCTTGAGTGGAGGCATTGGCGGAAAGAGGAAGGTGGCATCCGAAACGCATGACCCGATTGCCTTCGACAAGGACGGCGCCGTCATGACCCGAGGAATGGGGATCGAAGACGCTGTCGAGCAGAGCCTTGCTGATGACTCCCGCTAGTTCGTTACCACCGGTAAGGTGACGGTCCAGAGGATCCTTCCCCTGAATAACGATCAAGGCGCCTATTTTCTTGCGTGCAAAATCGGCCGCTGTTTCCGCCAGGATATCGGTGCTTTCGTTGAAGGAGGCGGCCGGCGAGAACATCTTGCGGAAGTGTCCGAGCATGGCGAGCCGCTCAAAAAATCGGCGCAGATCCTCCTGAAAAATAACGACAAGAACGAAAAGCAGGATTGCAAAGAAGGACTGGAGAAAGACGGTGGTCAGATAGAGTTCGAAGAAACGGGCGATGATATAAATAGCGCCTAAAAGCGTGATTCCAAAAAAAACAAAACGCGACGCCCGATCCTTGAACCAGATGAGGATTGCCGAGATCATGAACGAGATGATCGCGATATCAAGTATATCCAATAAACGGATCATTTTTATAATCTTCAGGGCATATTCGAGCATGGCGAATCCCGTTTGGGTTCCCTTCATGTGAAAGAGGGTAATTTCCCGGGTAAGGCAGTTCCTTCCCATTTTTTTCTTAAGGACATATAACCAAAAGCCCTTATAAGTGTCAAGAAATTATCCGTTGCGGGGAAGAATACCTGTTTCACGAAGCTATTTGTCCTACGATAACGCCTCTGGATTTACGCGTACATGTTTTTATTGTATTTTTTATGCGGTCTCGGATATATTCAGCGGCGAGGGCGAAAGGTCGCCGCTGCTATAAGTGGGAGAGGCTATGCTCGATCAGGTGCAGGAAAAAATTCTGGACAGCGTCGCGAAGATGATCGTGAACGCGAAACGTGTCGTCTGCTTTACCGGAGCGGGAGTCAGCACGGAATCGGGGATTCCTGATTTCCGCAGCCCAGGCGGCATCTGGACGAAGTTTGATCCGGATGATTTTACGATCGACAAGTTTATGAAAAGCCCGCAAACCAGGCAAAAGCAATGGGAGCTGCTGCTGTCGGGCGGTTTGTTGACGGATGCTTCGCCCAACAGGGCGCATCGGGCCATTGCCGAACTGGAGAAGAGCGGCAAACTGGCCTGTATCATAACCCAGAATATTGATGGTCTCCACCAGAAGGCGGGTAACGACCCTGCCCGGGTTTTTGAACTCCACGGAAATGCCCGTACGGCGCTTTGTGTTGACTGTCGCACCCGCTATCCCATCGAAGAAATTCTCTCTATGAATCCTGATAGAAAAGAAGCGCCCGTCTGTAAACAATGTGGCGGCATTTTGAAGCCGGACGTCATTTTTTTCGGAGAGGCGCTGCCCGAAGAAGCGTTGCGCCAGGCGGCATTTCACGCCGGCTGCTGTGATCTTTTCATCGTTGTCGGTTCTTCCCTTGTCGTTTATCCCGCCGCCTCCCTGCCCCAGCATGCAAAAGCGGGAGGGGCAAAAATGGTCATCATTAATTTTACTCCCACCCCGCTGGACGAACTGGCCGATCTGGTGATCCATTGCGCGGCTGGAGAAGCGCTGGAGAGGATTATTGCCGCAAGCGGGCTGTCTTCATTCGCAAACCATCAATTATAATGGGTTAAGTATGTGCCTTTTACTTTTTGCCTGGAGGGTTCACGCCGATTATCCGCTGGTGCTTGCCGCCAACCGCGATGAGTTCTACGAGAGACCCTCCGCTCCGGTCGATTTCTGGGACGACGAGCCGGAGATTCTTGCCGGGCGCGATCTGAAAGAAGGGGGAACCTGGCTCGGGATTACGCGAACCGGCAGGATTGCCGCCTTGACGAATTACCGCGATCCCGCCTCGTTGAAGGCAAGCGCCCCTTCGCGCGGAGGGCTGGTGAGCGGGTATCTTCGCGGCGATAAAAATGCAACGAGCTATCTTGAGGGGCTTGCACTGGATGCCGGTAAATACAACGCTTTCAATCTGCTGCTCGGGGATTGTTCCAGTCTTTATTATTTTTCGAACCGAGGTTCGCAGAAGTGGTTGGAACCGGGAATCTACGGCATAAGCAATAGTCTGATAGATGTTCCCTGGCCGAAGGTTCTGCTGGGAAAAAGGAAACTCGCAAAGCTGCTCGCCGGCAAGAGGAAGCCGACGTCAGAGTGGCTCTTCGAGCTTTTATCCGACCACAGCCGGCCGCCCGATGACCAGCTTCCCGAAACGGGGGTCGGGGTGGAATGGGAGAGGGTTCTCTCTTCCCTTTTCATTCAGAGCCCCTCCTATGGGACGCGCTCATCGACGGTTTTGCTGGTCGATAATAACGGGAGAATAACATTTACCGAGCGGGTGTTTAACGAACACGGCGCCCCGTGGATGACGACGAAAACGGCGTTCAGTTCCGTATAACGACTGCAAGGCAGCAGAAGGGCCATGTTTGACGGGAAACCTGTACTACCACGGATCGACAAAATCGTGGCCTGTCCCTCTGGCGCCTCCGGCGGGAACGGACTTCAACCCCTGTATAATCCACTTTCGCGTATCCGCCGGATCAATGACCGCATCGATTTCAAGGTAAGAGGCCATGTTGATGGCTTTACCCCTTTCAACCAACTGGGCCACCAGTTTATCGTAGAGGGCTTCACGCTCCTGAAGGTTCTCAATGGCCTCAAGCTCTTTCTTGAAACCGGCTTTCACCGCCCCTTCCAGCCCCATGGCGCCGAATTCTCCGGTCGGCCAGGAAGCGGTGAAGAAGGATTCATGGAAGCCGCCCTTGGCCATGGCCATCGCGCCGAGGCCGTATCCCCTGCGTAAAACCACGGTAAAATAAGGCACCGTGACATGGGCGCCGGTCACAAACATGCGACAGGCATGGCGAACCTGGGCGCGCTTCTCGATCTCCGGTCCCACCATGAATCCCGGTGTATCGCACAGGGAGAGGATCGGGAGACCATGAGCATTGCATAGCTGCATGAATCGGGCGGCCTTATCCGCGCCTTCCGCTTCAATCGCTCCGGCCATGTGCATGCAGTTATTGGCCATGAGGCCGAAAGGCCTCCCTTCGATGCGGATCAATCCCGTAATCATCTCTGGGCCGAATTGGGGCCGCAACTCGAGAAAGGAGCCCTTGTCGGCCAGCGCTTCGATTACGGTCCGCACGTTATAAATGCGCCGCCGGCTTTCCGGAATCAAACCGCGCAGAATACGCTGGTCGGCGGCCTCCCATGGCGAAGTCGCTCCCTGAAAATAGGAAAGGTATTTTCTGGCCACAGCCACCGCCTCCGGATCAACGGCCACGGCGATGTCCACCACGCCATTATGGATTTGCACATCCAGCGGGCCGATTTCCTCCGGTTTAAAAACACCGAGTCCGCCCCCTTCAATCATCACCGGACCACCCATGCCGATGTTGGAATTTTGGGTAGCAATAATCACATCACAGCAGCCAAGCAAGACGGCGTTGCCCGCAAAGCAGGGCCCCGATACGATGCCTACCAGCGGGACCCTGCCGCTCAGGTTTGCGAACGAGCCGAAGGTGGACAAATCAAGACCCGCCACCATTACCCCGGCAGCGTCGATATCGCCCGGCCTTCCGCCGCCGCCTTCCGCGAAGAGAACAACGGGCAGGCGCTGCTCGTGCGCCAATTTCAGCATGCGGTCCATCTTTTTGTGATTGAAATAACCCTGGGTGCCGGCCAGAACCGTATAATCGTAGGCCATGATCATGCAGCGGGACTTGTCGTCTCCAAACAAAGAGCCATTCACCGATCCGATCCCCGCGATCAAGCCATCGGCCGGGGTCCTGCTGACGAGATCGTCCGCGGATCGGCGCCCTCGCTGCGCGGCGACTGCCAAAGCGCCGTATTCAATAAAACCGTCGTTATCACAGAGGTCTGTGACGTTGGCGCGAGCCGTGCGCCGTTTTTTTTGCTGCTGCCGCGCCACCGCTTCGGGACGTCGTTCATCAAGGCCGAGTGCATGCCTCTCGATGACCTCCGCCAGTTCGGGACGTATCGAATCCTTATGGGTTTCCTTATCAACCGCCATCGTGCGCTTTCCTTTCCCGCTTCGGATGATGGGTAAAGTAAAGGAGATTTGTCAACATTTCATCAAATCTCGTATGCTTGACTCGTGGTGAAAGGCTTTTTCGGCCATTACAGTTTTTTTCTTGCTGCCGAATCGCTGATTGCGGAGAGCAAGGCAGTTGCTGCCCGTAATCCTATTTTCCAATGCAGAATTTGGAAAATATTCTGTTCAGGATATCTTCGTTTGAGGTTTTTCCGACTATTTCTCCGATGAAGTCCAGTGCTTCCCGGATTTCCAGGGCGACGATTTCCGCGGGCATGCCGTTGACAAGGCCAGAAGCGGCTCTGCTAAGGCATTCTTTCGCATTCTCCAGAGAGGTTTTTTGGTGCGAGTGGGCAATAGTCGCAGACGGAGCTTCCCCGGCCTCCGTGTTGACCGCGAGTTTACGGATGGCGGCGGTGAGAATATCGATTCCTTCGCCATACTTTGCCGAAATTCTCAGAGCCGGTGACAACCCTTCTGGTAAAAGGCCTGTCAGTGATTTTTCGTCCGCCCGGGGGGGCAGATCGGATTTGTTGAAAACCAGCAGAACCTTTTTTCCGGATATCTTTTTTAACAGCTCCCGGTCGTCGGTCGTTATCTCCCTGCTTGCGTCAAGCAGAAAGATAATGGCATCGGCGCTATCAGCTTTTTCCCAGAGAAAGGCGATGCCCTCCTTTTCAATGTCATCCTGGGGGACGCGCAGCCCGGCGGTGTCGGTCAAACGCACGGGAATTCCCTCCATATCCGCAGTTTCTTCGATAAAATCCCGTGTCGTTCCCGGGGTGGATGAGACGATGGCCCTTTTTCCTCCAAGGAGTCTGTTCAGCAGACTCGATTTACCGACATTGGGAGCTCCCGCAATCACGACGCCGAACCCCAACCGCTCTATTTTCCCCCGTTTGTAGGTAGCGACGAGAGACGTTATCTTATCGATGACGCGATTTATTTTCAAAATATGATCGTCCGCTGTTTCCCCCATTCCCTCCTCGGCGGTGAAATCGAGCGCGGCCTCTATGGCGGCGACCATGTCCAGTAGTTCTTCCCTGATTTCCTGTATTTGACTGGAAAGACCTCCTTGCAGACGGTTAAAGGCGGCCTTCAAGCCCTTCCCTGTCTGCGCTTTTATCAGGTCATTAACAGCCTCGGCTTGCGCAAGATCCAGACGGTTGTTCAGAAAGGCCCGTTTTGTGAACTCACCGGGGGCTGCCGGACGGGCTCCTGCCCGGAGAACCGCCTCCAGCAGGGTTTGGGTGATAAGGGCGCCGCCGTGACAGCTTATTTCCAGGGTGTCTTCTCCGGTAAATGAATGCGGCCCCCGGAAGAGGGTTAGCAAAACCTCGTCGAGCAACTCCTTTGTCTCCGGGGACACTATTTGGCCGTGGTAAAGGTGATGAGAGTGAAAATTATGCGGGGGCAAGGGGCTGAAAATCTGGAGTGCAATGTTCTCCGCGTCCGGTCCGCTTATCCGGATTACGCTTATGCCGCCAACACCGGGGGGGGTCGCAATGGCGGCAATGGTGTCCCTGAACATCATGATTTTATTTGCCATTGTGTATATTAATAAACAGAGAAATTTGCATGCGCGCAATTCCCTGGATTGTTCCGCAACCTAAGCCTCTCTGCCCTTGAATATTTATTCCTCATCGCGCAGGTTTGTCGCAACGTCGTTTGCAGCGGCTTGTTCCTGCCTTGCCGGGACGATGACGATTTTGCGATACTCTCCCTCGCCGCGACTGATGGTCGTAAGCGCTTTGTCATTTTTCAAGGCAAGATGGATGATGCGGCGGTCGTGGGGGTTCATGGGGCCAAGCGTTACCGGCTTGCGTGTTTTTTTGACCTTTTTGGCGGTTTGCATGGCCGTTGTCAGCAGGGATTCTTCCCGCCTTTTTCGGTACTCCTCGGTGTCTATGACAATCCGTTTGCCGTCGTTTATGGAGTGGTGAACAGCCTTGTTCACTATATACTGAATGGCGTCGAGGTTCTGCCCCCCCTTGCCGATCAGCAGGCCATCCCCATCTCCTTGAATCTTAAGGATCACCATATCCGCTGCTTCCTGTAGCTTTACCCGGGCAGGGATATTCATTCTTGACAGTATTCCTTCGACAAGTTCCAGCGCTTTTATCGCTTCCGGTTGGGCGGGAGAGGGGGCATCCGAAAGGTCTGCGGGAGCAGTGTCTTTTGCGGCCGACCGTTTTTGGTTACAACCTCCATCAGAACTAACTGACGGGGAATTCCTTTCCGGATTACGTTTCTTTTTTGCAGCCTTGACTTCGGTTTTATTTTCCATTCTCTTTTCCCGTACCGTCGGGGAAGGGAAGGGCGCCAATGTTGGACTTGCGTTTACTGCGGGCGAAAGAACAGGCGCAAACGGAGGGGCGTCATTTATTAGATTATCAAGCTCCCGGTCGATATGCAGAACGCCGGCCCTGATCAGGGCCTTTTTGGAGCCAAATCCTAAAAAGCCTGGATTTCCCTCTGCAATTATCTCTATCTTCAGTTTTTCCCGTGTTGTCTGAAATTCCCTGCAAGCCTTTTCTATTGCTTCGTCTATTGTTT
Organism: Syntrophales bacterium; assembly: GCA_023229765.1. NCBI lineage: Bacteria > Pseudomonadati > Thermodesulfobacteriota > Syntrophia > Syntrophales > Syntrophales bacterium. The sequence goes on from JALNYO010000022.1 coordinate 23,858, forward strand.
TGGCTTCAATATCAATCGCTTCCATCTTGTGACTCTATCTCCATTTTGAACATTAGCCACGCTCCCGAACCATCTTCCTCACGCCAGTTTTTTGTTGGTGTACATCTGCTGGCCGATGCTGATTACGTTATTGAGAAGCCAGTAAACAACGAGCCCCGAGGGGAAATTGAGGAACATGAAAGTGAAAATAATCGGCATAAACATCATTATTTTTGCCTGCATGGGGTCGGCGCCCGTCGGGGTCATCTTCTGCTGCATGAACATCGTTGCGCCCATAATCAGAGGCGTTATGTAGTAGGGATCCTTTGCGGAGAGATCCTGAATCCACCAGAAAAACGGGGCGTGGCGCAACTCGATCGCGTACAGCAGCGCCTTGTAGAGGCCGAAGAAAACGGGTATCTGCACGACCATCGGCAGGCAGCCGCCCATCGGGTTCACTTTATGGGTTTTGTAGAGAGCCATCGATTCCTGGCTGAGCCGGGCCTTGTCATTCTTGTATTTTTCACGCAATTCCGCCATTTTGGGCTGTAGCTTCTGCATCTCCTTCATTGATCGGTAGCTCTTGTTTCCCAGCGGCCAGAAGATCAGCTTGATCAGAATCGTGAGCAGGATAATCGCTATTCCGTAATTATGAATATATCCGTAGATGAACTTGAGGGTAAGCAGCATCGGAATGGCAAGCCATTTCAACCAGTCTCCAAAATCGATGGCGTTCTCCAGCTTGATGCCCTGTGCCTTCAACACATTGTAATCCTTGGGGCCGAGAAACAATTTGTACTTGAAGACGGACGGTTGCCCTGGCGGAACCACGTTCTTTGGCCCCAGCATACTTACAGAAACCAGATCGCCTTGAGTTTTAACCAGCCTCATGCTTGTCAAGGAAGGGTTTTGCGGGATCATCGCGGCAATGAAGTATTTGCTTTCGAAGCCTCCCCAGGAGACATAGGGCCCCATTGTTTTGTCCGCATCCATCTTCTTGACCGCGGGACGATCTATTTTATCGGCCACATAGGAAACCGGTCCATCGTGGCCGTAACTGTCGGTCGGCGCCTCCGGATCCACATACTGGTTCCAGGTGAGGGCCGCGTTTTCGTTGATTGGCGCATCCCGGAGGTTGTGCACCTTCACTTCCAGATCAAAGGCGTAGTTTTCGCGATTGAAGGTGAATATCTTGTCGATGCGCAGATCGCCGGGATAGGATTGCGTGAAGACGAGACTGCGGGTTGCTTCCCCTCTATTCAGATCAAGCAGACTGCCCTGCGCCTCAAAAAAGGCGTTATCCGGAATATTGATCGTTGAGTCCGGAAAAGTTACGGTAAAGGGCAGGGGCATTCCCTCAGTTACATGAACGAGCTCGATTGGCTGAGGCGCTTCATGAACCGGTTTTTTCTTGCCGATCAGCCCATAGAAGGTTTCGGCAATGTCTTTGGTGCCGGGAATAGATGTTTTGTACTGCTTCAACTGAAAGGATTTTAGCGCCGCGCCTCGGGTGGTGAAGACCGCCCGGTAAAGGGGGGTTTCCACGACAACGTCTCGTTCGGAGCCGGTGATTGCGGCTGCGGACGTTATCGTACCCGCCGCGGTGGCGGCGCTGTTGGCTGCGACTGCCGGCAGCACGCTCTTCGGAGCCGAAGCAGGGGCCTTTTTATCCGCACCGGATACGGCGGCGGACTGCTGCTGCACAGGCGGTTTGACCGGGGGCTTGGCGAAGAAATATTGGTACCCCATCAAAACAACAACCGAAAGAACAACGGCAAGAATGGTTTTCTTGTCCATTAAAACCTCCAAATTTATAACGTTATTTTCATTTTACCGGATCATACCCGCCGTGGTTCCACGGGTTGCAGCGGAGGATGCGCATGACGCCCATAAACATCCCCTTGAAAGGGCCGTAACGCTGCAAAGCAGTGATCGTGTATTCGGAACAGGTAGGGTAAAATCGACAGTTGGAACCGATAAGCGGCGAAATGGCTATCTGGTAGATACGCACCAGTATCACCAGCAGTTTTCCGAATGTCACTGAAAAAATGTTTTTTTTAGACATCTGTTCTCGTTAGCAGCCGACTCTCAAGCTCAGCGTAAACATCCTTATATTTCAATTGTGAAATGCCCCTTTTGGCGATTACCACGATATCGTGCGCTGCCGGAAGTCTTTCTTTGTTCAGCCGGAAAAACTCCCGTAAAAGACGTTTGATTCGGTTTCTTTTAACGGAGTTTCCAACTTTCTTGCTTACCGTGGTTCCCAGTCTTCTTGTATTGGTCTGATTAGGGCAGGTGATGATGGTGAAGTTTCTGGTGTAAACCCTTTTACCCTGATCATAGATTCGCAGGTAGTCCTGCCTTTTTCTGATCCGCTCTTCTGGTTGAAACGATTGAGATTCCATTCAAGTTGCCCCCCGTGAAAGGGGCTGGTTATCCCCGCCTGAAACTGTAAATCCCTTAAACCGTCAGCCGTTTGCGGCCCTTTGCCCGCCTTCGGCTGAGGACATTCCGACCGCCCTTGGTGGCCATGCGCACCAAGAACCCATGGGTGCGTTTTCTTTTGGTATTGCTGAATGTGGTCAATGTCTTCTTCATTTTATATTCTCCAAATCCGATGTTTATTAGTGAGGCTCTAAACCATAGTCACGATAATTTGTCAAGCAATATGAAGGCCTGCAACAGTGAAGCATGGTAAACAAAATTCGCGTTTAAGCATCAATGATATAAAGGGCAAGGCGTCATATTTACTTTTCAAGGATGTACAGGAATTTTGATACGGTGAGGATTGATACATCGTATTGTTTCAGGAAAGACGAAACTTCTCTGTCATGTTTAAGATCATCATCACGGGTGACGAGATATTCAACATGGCCTTTGATGGCTGTTTCGAGAACCATATCATCGTTTTTGTCCCGGCATAATTGCAGATCGCCGGAAATTTGAACAGATTCCGATCGTTCTTCAAGCAATATGAGTAGTTCTTCTATATCAGCAGCAGTGAGGCCATATTTATCCTTGATCCGGGGGCGGTTGAGCACTTCGGCCAGCTCCACGAACATCTGTTCGGAAATGACGGGTTGAAACAGACCTTCTGTAAAGGATTTGCGCAGTTTGGACGGGAACCCGAAGGGATTCAATATGGCGGAAACCCATATATTTGTATCGATAACGGCTCTAACGGCCATTCTTTTCTTCCCGAACTTCGGCGATAGCTCTTACGATATCGGATTCTATCACCGCGGAGCCTTGCAGGGTGGATTTCTGGTGAATTTTTTTGATGATTCGGTCAAACCGGCTTTGCCAGTCATCACGGGAGACAACTTTCATCGTCACCTCTTCGTGTTCCTTCATCTCTATGTGTTGTATGGGCTTGAAAACGCCGTTTTCAAAGACTGCCGTAAATACCTGTTGCATGAGTTTTCTACCTCCATGATTATTTAAAATCTGATACATTATTTTCCCAGTAGTTATGTGAGACTTGCAACACCTCTATAATAGAAGGAATTGAACGTGCAGTCAAGAAATTTGGGAAGGCGCCATAAAGGGCTGTCGCCGGTTTGATTTTTTTCTTGCTTTTGTAACGGGGGATATAATAATCGACTTACTGGTTACGGTTGAAGTGTGAGGCAGGTTTACCGTATATTCAGCAGTGGCTGATAGAGCGGAAAAGAAGATTGAAAGCGCTTAAATAATTGATTAAATAACGGAAAGGAGAAAAAAATATGAAAAAGCTGGCATTGGGGATAATTCTATCCGTCATTACGGCTGCGGGTGCGTTCGCGGCGGAGCCGGGGGCGGCGCTTGCAGAAAAGGCGAAGGCGGAGGGCAAGGTTGCCTTTTACGCGAACATGACCGCCATTGAGCCGATCATCGCGGATTTTGGGAAAAAATACGGCGTGAAGGCGGAGTACACGAGGCTTTCCACAACCAAGTTTGTGGCGACGATCATGACGGAGCACGCCGCCGGAAAGCTGACCGCCGATGTCCTGCAGGCGCCGGTTCCGGTGCTCGAATTCTTGAAGGAGAAGGGGGTTATTGCCTCCTACGTCTCGCCTGCCGCGGCCGGTTATCCGAAATGGGCGAACACCGACGGCAAAATTCAGCTCTTCGGGATTGAATACGCTGCCCTCATCTACAACAAGGAACTGGTAAAACCGGCTGATGTTCCTAAAACATATCAGGATTTGACCGATCCCAAATGGAAGGGGAAGATCGTCATGGCCGATCCCGCCACCCATCCGACGACCATTTCCTGGCTGGTTGGTCTGAAGGAAAATGTTATCAAGTCCGATGCCGAGTGGATGAAATTTCTCAAGGGGCTGGCTGCGAACGACCCCATGTTCGTCGCATCGTTCGGTCCGACCCCCGCCCCGATTGAAAGCGGCGAGAAGCTGATCGGCATCTCGATGCCAAAATATATTGTTACCAAGGCCCCGGCGCCGCTCGATTGGGCGCATGTTTCGCAGCCGATGATGGGAACGCCGCGCGGGATTGCGATTGCCGCCAAGGCGCCCCACCCGAATGCGGCCCGTCTGTTTATGGACTACTGGCTCTCCAAGGAAGCGATGACCATCATGGCCGCCAAGGTCGGCGAATATGTTCTTACCCCGGGCGTTTACCCGCCGATCGCCGGGATCGACAAGGCGAAGGTCATCCCGATCCGGGAGCTTTCCGATGAGGAGATCAAGAGCTGGGGCAAGGAATTCAAAAAGATTTTCGCGAGACCGTAATCTTTTGTCTCCGCCTGTTTTTATCTCTCAATGTTCCGGGAGTTTGTGCAACGCTTCCGGAACATTTCAGGAAATGCAATTATGGAAATAACGATCAGAAATCTCTGTAAAAACTACATCGTGGAGAAAAAGAGTTTTGCGGCGCTCGATCATATTGATCTGACCATCCCCGCCAACAGGATTTTTACGCTTTTGGGCCCCAGCGGCTGCGGCAAGACCACGCTTTTGCGGTGTATCGTGGGTTTGGAGATGCCCGACGCAGGGGAGATTGTCATCGGCGACGAGGTGGTTTTTTCATCGCAGAAAGGTATTTCGCTGGCGCCGGAGAAGCGGGGCTTGGGGATGGTCTTTCAAAGCTACGCCATCTGGCCGCACATGAATGTATTCGATAACGTCGCCTATCCGTTGCAGACGCAGAAAATCCCCAAAGAGGAAATCGCCGAACGGGTGGAAAAGACGCTCCATTTTGTCCAGTTAGACGGATTCGGGAATCGTCCGGCGACGAAGCTCAGCGGTGGGCAGCAGCAGCGGGTCGCCCTCGCGCGGGCTCTGGCAGCGGAGCCCAAGGTGATTCTTTTCGATGAGCCGCTCAGCAACCTGGATGCAAAATTGCGGGAGGAAACGCGCAAGGAGTTGCGGAGGTTTCTGACGGAGCTTGCGATTACCGCTGTTTACGTTACCCACGATCGGCTGGAGGCCCTTTCACTGTCCGACAATGTCGCGGTTATGAAAAGTGGGCAAATTGTTGAGATCGGCACCCCCTGGGAGATCTATTTTGATTCCGATCGCCGTTTTGTCGCCGATTTCATCGGGCGCGTCAATTTCATCGAAGGCAGCATCGCGGAGGCCGGCCTCGATTTCACAGTTGTAAATTCGTCAATCGGCCCGATCGTCTGCGAAAAGAAGAAGGATTACCCTGTGGGCGGAAAAGTGACGGTCGGCATTCGTCCTGAGTTCATTACAACCTGCCGCGATAACCCCGGAAACGGTGAAAATATTTTCCGGGGGAAAATTGAATCCCTTGTTTTTGTCGGGGATGTCTGGGAGGCGGAGGTGCGGATCGAAGATACGCTGCTTGTGCTGCGCATCGATCCGACTCTGCCCATCGCCATGGGCGACGATATTTTTCTTCATCTGAATCGGCGTTACTGCTCGCTGTTGTTCAACTGACCGCTCAATACTATAACAGGCAATAAGGCATATCCTTATGAAAAAACAAGGTGCGATTCTCTCGCCGACGCTGATTGCAATAGTCGGCTTCCTGACGGTCTGTCCGGTTGTAATGCTTGCCCTCGGGAGCTTTAGCGAGGGGCTCGGCGCGTTCGGAACCTTTACGACGGCGAAGTATGTAAGCGCCTACACTGACCCTGAATTTGCAAAAATAATCATCAATACGGTCATCTTTACCGTTGGTTCGGCCATTGTCGCAACGGTGCTGGCGCTCTTTCTGGCCTATCTGAACACCAGGACGAATATCCCGTTCAAGTTTCTTTTCCAGATCATCTCGCTCGTGCCGATGATGGTTCCCCATATCCTGTTTGCCGTGAGCTGGGTACTGCTGCTTAACCCGACCAACGGGATGCTCAATCTCTTTCTCCGCCAGATATTGGGGTTTGAGGCGATATCGTTGAACATTTACACCTTGAAGGGAATGATTCTTGTGGAGGGACTCCTCGATCTGCCGATTGCCTATCTGGTCATCGCCCCGGCGATGTCGTCTTTTGACGTCTCGCTGGAGGAATCGTCCCGGGTCTGCGGGGCTTCGAATTGGCGCACCCTTTTTCGGATTACGCTCCCGGTGCTGCGCCCGGCGATCCTGGCTGCCGCGACGCTCGTTATCGTCCGCAGCATGGCCTCGTTTGCCGTTCCCTCCGTAATCGGCATGCCAGGAAGAATATATGTGCTGGCTACTCACATTTATCGCGTAGTGGCAACAGGTTACGCCACTGATTACGGTCTGGCGGCGGCAGTCGGGATGAGCGCGCTGGTCGCGTCGATTACGCTGATTTTCGTATATCGGCGTCTCACGAAAGAGGGGGAAAAGTACGTGACGGTCACCAGCCGCGGCTACCGTCCGAGTACGATTGACCTGAAAGGGGCGCGCTATCCGCTCTTCGGGATTGTTGGCGTTCTTTCCTTCATTCTGATAGTTTTGCCCGTCGCGGTGCTTTTCTACACGTCTTTAATCCCCTATTCCATGGCGCCGAGCGCGAAGGCGTTTGCCAGCATGAGCTGGCGGCACTACTTGGCGGTGCTGAACGATCCGGTTTCGCTTCTTTCCCTGAAAAACAGCCTGCTGCTCGGGGTCGGAGGCGCGACCCTCGGAATAGTCCTTTCGTTTTTTGTCGCCTATACAATCGTTAAAATAAGGTCAAAAGCCTCAGGATTTCTTGAATCTTTGAGCTTTTTTTCCTTTTCGTTCCCCGGCATTGTCGTCGGGATCGGCTTCATGTGGTTTTTTGTGCAGACGCCCCTCTATTCGACGATCTGGGCGCTCTTGATTGGTTACATCGCGACGTATCTTCCCTACGGGATCAGGCCGCTTACCAGCGCCTTTGTCCAGATCCACGGAAACCTTGAGGAATCATCCCGCGTTTGCGGCGGCGGCCCGCTCTACACGATGCGACGGATCGTCCTGCCGCTCCTGGTTCCGGGAATCGTTTCGGGATGGATTTTGATGGCGACGATGTTTGTCCGGGAACTGAGCCTGTCCGTTGTCCTGTCCCGCCCAGGCACGGAGGTGCTTGCCGTGCAGATCTTGAGGTTTGCCGAAGATGGGCTCTGGGGAAGATTGTCAGCCCTGGGAATACTGATGATTTTCATTTCCACGACGCTGGTGCTCGTCGCTTCGCTGCTTGGCAAGAGGCTGACAGCGGTAAAATCTTAGGTCGTCTCCCCTATCCCTGCCGCTTCCTCGAACACGGCCTTGCCTTCACATACCCGACGATGGAGGCAGTCCTGAACGACCTGATAAATGCTTAATTTAATTTTCATGGTAAAATGGGGATATGCAATTACGATGTTTTCCCTAAAAAACTTGACACCCCGGTTATGTGCGTATATCCTCCCGCAAATTTTACTTTTGGATAATAGGCGGGGATGGATAGGGAGACACTAAAATACTGGCTCGCGCTCAGGGCTGTTGAGGATGTCGGCTGCGTGGGTTTTCGCACGCTGCTTAAGGCCTTTGGGTCGCCCCGGGAGGTGTTTTCGGCCTCCGGGCAGACGCTGCGGGTAATTCCCGGCATCGGCCCGAAAACTGCCGATAACATCCGTTCGTTTTCGTCTTGGGGGGAAATTGAACAGGAGCTGGCCAACGCCGAAAAGATGGGCGTCGAGATAGTTGTCTGCACGGACCCCCGCTATCCCAATAACCTCTTAAATATATATGATTATCCGCCTTTTCTCTACGTGAAGGGCACGCTTCTGCCGGATGAGGTCTGCGTGGCGATTGTCGGATCGCGGTTGGCTTCTGTTTATGGACGCTATACGACGGAGAAGCTGAGCCGCGAGCTGGCCCTGAAGGGAGTAACGGTGGCAAGCGGTCTGGCGCGCGGTATAGATGCTGCCGCGCACCGGGGCGCCCTTGCCGGCAAGGGGCGGACAATTGCGGTTCTCGGCACGGGAATCGACACGATATACCCGCCGGAAAACGCCAAGCTTGCCGAACAGATCAGCGAAAATGGGGCGCTTGTTACCGAATTTTCGCTGGGCACGCCGCCGAACGCCCCCAATTTTCCCTCCCGGAACCGGATCATCAGCGGCATTTCGTTCGGGGTTGTCGTTGTAGAGGCCGGGGAGAAAAGCGGCTCGCTGATCACGGCCAGAATCGCCTCCGAGCAGGGACGCTCTGTTTTTGCCGTTCCGGGGGAATTCGGGGCGTCGGGCTCGCGGGGAACGAATCATCTGATCAAGCAGGGGGCGACGCTGCTCGAGGGCATTGATGACATTCTTGAGGAAATCATGCCCCAGGCCGGTTTTTTCCGGCCGGATACGGGTGAATTGCCTCTCTCGCTGCCGGCGCAACAACCGCTCGCCGGGTCTGATAAAGCCATGAACCAGGGAGCGAAAGAAAGGCTCGCTTCGCCTGCGGAAAATCCGACCATCACCGATGGCGAAAGCCGGCTGCTATCATTGCTGTCTTCAAGGCCGCTTGACATCAATACGCTTATTGAAAAATCCGGTCTGTCCGCCCGGGCCGTACAAAATTCACTACTTACTCTCGAGCTGTCCGGTTTGATCAAGCAGCTTCCCGGCAAGAATTATTCACTTAAGGAGTCATAAATTTGAAAGAAAAAAATCCAGTTAATTCGTTAATTATCGTTGAGTCCCCAACCAAGGTGAAAACCATCGGCAAATATCTCGGCAAGGGGTTTGAAATAAGGGCCTCCGTCGGCCATATCAAGGACCTTCCCAAAAACAAGCTCGGGATCGATACTGAAAATGGATTCGAGCCGACCTACACGGTTATGGAAACCAAAAAAAAGGTGGTGGCGGAGCTCAAGAGGGCCGCGGCGCATGCGGATCGCATTCTGCTTGCCCCCGACCCGGATCGCGAGGGAGAGGCAATCGCCTGGCACGTCGCCGAGGAAATCGGCAGCAAGAAGATTGTCCAGCGCGTGCTTTTCAACGACCTGACAAAGGAGACGATACTCCACGCCATAGCGCACCCTCGCGAACTGAATTTCGATTTGTACGAGGCTCAGCAAACCCGGCGCATCCTCGATCGGCTGGTCGGCTATCAGATAAGCCCGATTCTGTGGGAAAAGGTGAGGCGGGGCTTGAGCGCCGGCCGGGTGCAGTCCGTTGCCGTCCGGATTATCTGCGACCGGGAAGAAGAAATAAAAAGGTTTAAGCCGGAGGAATTCTGGAATCTTACCGCTGTTCTCGAAGGGGAAAATCCGCCCCCGTTTGAGGCGAAGCTGCTGAAGGTGGATGGAAAAAAGGCCAAGGTTCCGGATGGGGCAACTTCCGCAAAAATCGCCGCCACCGTAAAAGCGGCGGCTTTTATTGTTGCCGCTGTCGAAAAAAAGGAGGTCAAGCGGCAGGCGCCGGCCCCTTTTACGACGAGCAAACTGCAACAGGAGGCCGCCCGCTGGCTGCATTTTACCGCCAAAAAGACGATGTCAACCGCCCAGAAACTCTACGAGGGGATCGAACTGGGCCGGGATGGTCAGGTTGGACTTATCACCTATATGAGAACCGATTCCGTCCGCGTCGCCGCCGAGGCAGTCAGTGAAGCGCGGGATTACATAAAATCCGTTTATGGCGACCCTTTCCTGCCGGCAAAGGCCAAGGCCTTCAAGGTCAAGGATGCGGCGCAGGATGCCCACGAGGCAATCCGGCCGACGGCGGTTTCCCGCTCGCCAAAAGAGATCAAGGAATTCCTCAGCCCCGATCAGTTCAAATTGTACCAGCTCATCTGGAACCGCTTCGTCGCCTCCCAGATGAACCCCGCCCTGCTCGACCAGACTACGGTTGACATTGATGCCGCGAATTGCCTCTTCAGGGCGCAGGGGGCGATCATGAAATTCCCCGGCTTTACGCTCCTTTACACGGAAGGCAAGGATGACAATGGGGAGGATAAGGAATTCGGGAAGCTGCTGTCGGAGGTTCGCAAAGGGGAAACGCTCAAACTGCTTTCCCTTAACGAGGAGCAGAAATTCACCCAGCCGCCGCCCCGTTTTTCGGAGGCGACGCTTGTCCGGGAACTTGAGGAAAAGGGCATCGGCCGCCCCAGCACCTACGCGGCCATCATCAGCACAATCCAGGACAGGGAATACGTCACGCTGGAAAAGAGCAAGTTCTTTCCCACTGATCTGGGTGTGCTCGTTACGGAACTGCTCGTGAAGAACTTTCCCCGGATTCTCGACGTTGCTTTTACCGCGTCGTTGGAAACGCAGCTTGACCAGATCGCGGAGGGTCAGACCAAGCGTCTGGAGATGCTGAACAGTTTTTATGCCACTTTTTCGGACGAGCTGAAAAAGGCCAGTGCCGGGATGCGCAATGTAAAGCGGGAGGAAATCCCGACCGATATCGTCTGCGAAAAATGCGGGAGCCCGATGGTGATAAAGTGGGGGAAAAACGGCAAATTCCTTGCCTGTTCCAATTACCCGACCTGCAAGAACACGACGAATTTCACCCAGGATGCCAGCGGGAAGATTATCCCGGAGACAATAGTTGCCACAGAGATTCAGGCAGGTATAAGCTGTGAAAAATGCGGGAGTCCGATGGTTGTAAAGATGGGAAGAAACGGCAGATTCCTCGCCTGTTCCAACTATCCGACCTGCAAGAACACGGCAAATTTCACTGAAGACGCCGACGGGAAGATCATTCCGGAAAAAGCTCCCACGACGGACGAGACCTGCCCGCTATGCGGCAAGCCGCTGGTTGCAAAGAAGGGACGTTATGGTACGTTCTTTGGCTGCTCGGGATATCCTGAGTGCAGATTTATCCTTAAAACCACTTCCCGGGCAATACCGGGAGGGGAGACAGAGGCGGGGCAGGAAACAGCGCAGGTTTGCGAAAAATGCGGCAAGCCGATGGTTGTAAAGAAGGGGCGTTTTGGGACATTTCTGGGGTGTTCCGGATATCCCGAATGCAAAAATATTGTGCGGACGTCCCAGGGCACGGCAAAGGAAAAGGCCCCCCTTGAGATCACTGATGTCCTCTGCGAAAAATGCGGCAAGCCGATGGCTGTACGGAGGGGGCGCTACGGAAAATTCCTTGCCTGCACCGGCTATCCGGAATGCAAGAACATCCAGAAATACAAGGAACCGGAGGAGTGAGAGGGGAGGGAGCGGCGATTAACGGCGAGCCGGTTACGGTAATCGGCGGAGGGCTGGCCGGCTGCGAGGCGGCGTGGCAACTGCTGCGGCGGGGATGCCGGGTGCGCCTTTACGAAATGAAGCCGGAGCGTTTTTCTCCGGCGCACAGATCGCCGCTTTTGGCCGAACTTGTCTGCAGCAATTCGTTGCGCTCCGATGATCTCCACAATGCCGTAGGCCTCCTGAAGGAAGAGATGCGCCAGATGGATTCGCTGATCATTGCCGCTGCCGACGCCACGGCCGTTCCGGCGGGAAAGGCTCTGGCCGTGGACCGAACCGCCTTTTCCCGCTATATTGAGGAAAAACTCTCTGAATGTCAAAATCTTGAGATCGTTCGCGGCGAAATAGCGGAAATTCCGCCCGGGGGAATAATCATCATCGCCTCCGGGCCGCTTACCTCCGATAACCTTGCCGCGGCGCTGCTTCGGCTGACCAATGCCGGCAGCCTCTCTTTTTATGACGCCATTTCGCCGATTGTCGAAGCGGAATCAATCGACATGACGAAGGTATTCGCCGCGTCCCGTTACGGTCACGGCACGGCTGACTACCTCAACTGTCCTCTGTCTCGCGCCGAGTACGAGAGGTTCTGGAAGGCGCTGACCGAAGCCGAAAATGTGCCGCTTCGGGAGTTCGAGGAGAAAAAGTTTTTTGAGGGTTGCCTGCCGATCGAGGTCATTGCGCAACGCGGGATTGAAACCCTTTCCTACGGCCCGATGAAGCCGGTCGGTCTGCTTGATCCCCACACCGGCCTCCAGCCTTACGCGGCAGTGCAACTGCGCCGCGAAGACAGGGAGGGCATCCTCTACAACATCGTCGGGTTTCAGACGAAAATGACCTGGCCGGAACAGCGGCGAGTGCTGCGCATGATCCCCGGTCTGGAAAATGCCGAGTTCGCCCGTTACGGAAGCATCCATCGCAACACCTTTATTGACTCCCCCCGCCTGCTGTTGCCGACGCTCCAATTGCGCGCCGACCAGCGGATATTCTTTGCCGGCCAGCTCACCGGAGTCGAGGGATATGTCGAATCGGCGGCGATGGGGCTTGTGGCCGGGGTTAATGTCTCCCGCCTGCTGACAGAAAAGAATTTGCTTCCGCCGCCTCCGGAAACGGCCCTGGGTGCGCTGCTTGGCCATCTGACAAATCGGGAGAGCAAAATCTTTCAGCCGATGAATGTTACCTTCGGCCTCTTTCCACCCCTGCCGGGCCGAATCCCCAAGAAAGACCGGGGCGGGCTCTATTCTCAACGGGCCCTCGCCGCGCTTTCCTGCTGGCAGGAAAGCCTTGGGCCGCTTTCCCTGTTGACTTAAAAGAGACATTCGGGTAGTAACACAACGCCAGTGCAATCCGTTCATAAACACACATCTTAATTTTATGAGGCACGGTAAGTTTATGCTTCGATCCGCGATACTTGTAGCATTTTCGGTTATGGTAACTGCCTTCATGGCCGTATCTGCCACTATTTTACCATTTATTTCCCCCGGAGAAGAGAAGGTCCACCTGATTGCCAATATCTGGGCAAGGATGCTGCTTAGGCTCTCCGTCATTCGGGTTGAGGTGGAAGGGGTGGAGAACGTCTCTTTGGACAAACCACAGATATTTATGTCCAACCACCAGAGCGATTTCGACATCCTGATCGTTTTGGCGCATATCCCCGGACAGTTCCGCTGGATTGCCAAAAAAGAGCTTTTCAAAATTCCCATTTTCGGCAAGGCGATGAGAAATGCCGGCTATATCGAGATCGATCGGCAGCACCACGAAAACGCGATGAAAAGCCTTGACGAGGCGGCAAAAAAGATTCGGGATGGCAAATCGGTGGTCACCTTTCCCGAGGGGACGAGAAGCCGGAACGGTGAGATAAAGAATTTCAAGCAGGGGATGTTTTACCTCGCCATCCAGTCGGGCGTGCCCATCGTTCCCATCTCCATCATCGGCGCCAGCGAGATCATGCCGAAGCGGAGTCTCCTGATAAAACCGGGAAGAATTAAAATGATTATCGGCAAGCCTGTCGATGTGTCTCCATATACGATTGAAACACGGGGGAAACTGATCGACCGGGTTCGCGGCATCATAATCAGAAATTTTGAAAAGGGGGCATTGTCGGCGAAAACTGATGAATAGTGACTCTCCATTTTCAAAAAGATGGGCGGAAATAGCCGGGTTGGTCTGTATTGCCTGCGCCCTTTTTCTTTTTATAACCCTCCTTTCCTACTATCCGCTCGACCCCTCGCTCCGCCTTTTTTACGGCCCGGAGGAGATAGCGGTTCGCAATTGGGCAGGAACCGTCGGCGCTTATGCCGCCGATACGGCGATCTGGCTGATCGGGTTCGGCATCCTCTGGCTGCCTGTTGCCTTAATGTTTTTCGCCGTCCGCTTCTTTCAAATTCCCCAGTTCAGTATTGGGATTGATGCTGTATCCGCTGTCATTGGCCTCATCTTCGCCACCTCCGGGATATTGGAAATGACGGCAGGGGACATCTCGTTTTATGGCAATTCCGTGGATACGGGAGGACTGCTCGGTTCAAAAACATACGAATTGTTTAAGTTATCGCTGCATCCGGCCGGATCGGCAATTCTTTTTTTTCTTGTTTTTATAGTGGCGCTGATCGTCCTGTTCGACTTTTCTTTTGTCGCTTTTGTGAAGAAGTCGGTGGCTTCGCTTTTGAATCTGAAAAATGCAGGCGCCTTTTTCTCCCTGCTTAAGGGTAAACTATGGGGAGATGGGGAAGCGGCGGCAAAACCGGATTCGAAAACAGACCCCCGGATTGCCGAGATCAAGAGCGAAAAGATAAAAGAAAAACTGGCCAAGGCTGAACAGACGCATCTTGATTTTACCGCTCCCGGCAAATCAAACGGGAAATACAAACTGCCGCCGTTAACCCTTCTCGAACAACTGCAAAAGAAAGATACCCGGGTGAAGAAAGAAACCCTGCTGGAAAACTCCCGCTTGCTGGAAAAGAAACTTTTTGACTTCGGGGTTGAGGGAAGGGTGATTGAGGTAAAGCCGGGGCCGGTTGTGACGATGTACGAGCTGGAGCCGGCGCCGGGCGTCAAGATAAACAAAATAACCAATCTTTCCGATGATCTGGCGTTGGCGCTGCGCGCCCAGAGCATCAGAATAATTGCTCCCATCCCCGGCAAAGGGGCAATCGGCGTCGAGATTCCCAATCAGGAACGCAACCCCGTCAGCCTGCGGGATGTCCTTGACCACCCGGCTTTTCAGGACTCCACCCATAAGCTGCCGATCGCCCTCGGCGAGGATATATTGGGAACGCCGGTTATTGCCGACCTGGTTCGCATGCCCCATCTGATGATCGCCGGGACGACCGGTTCCGGAAAAAGCGTCTCGCTGAATGCGATGATCTGCAGCATCCTCTTCAAGGCTTCGCCCGAAGAGGTAAAGTTCATCATGATCGACCCCAAGCGTCTGGAAATGTCCGGCTACGAGGGAATTCCCCATCTGCTCCACCCGGTTGTCGTCGATCCGAAAAAGGCCTCGCTGGTCTTGCGCTGGGCGGTCGAAGAGATGGAGCGCCGCTATCAGGCCATCAGTGAAGTGGGGGCAAAAAGCATCGATACGTACAACCTGATGCAAGCGGCAAAACAGCCGGCAGCGAAGCCTCCGAACATAGATGCTGAGGGGGCCGAAAAAAAAGATTCCCTTCCCGAACGGCTTCCCTATATCGTTATTATCATTGATGAACTGGCCGATCTGATGATGGTCGCCCAGCGAAATGTAGAGGAGTCGCTGGCCCGCCTGGCCCAGATGGCGCGGGCCGCGGGCATACACATTATTCTTGCCACCCAGCGGCCCTCTGTTGACGTGATAACGGGCGTCATCAAGGCCAACTTCCCGACGCGCATCTCCTTCAAGGTATCCTCGAAGGTCGATTCCCGCACCATTCTCGATCAGCTCGGCGCCGAAAAGCTACTCGGGGCCGGGGACATGCTCTACATCCCTCCGGGAAGCTCCGTGCCGATGAGAATCCACGGCGCCTATGTGTCTGATCAGGAGATTGAGCGGATCGTTGATTTCGTAAAGCAGCAGGGGAAGCCGGCTTATGACGAATCTCTCGTCGAATTGAAGTCGGTTGAGGCAGAGGAAAAGGCGGAGGGAGACTTCGACGAGAAGTACGACGAGGCGGTGGAACTGGTTACGAAGCAGGGACAGGCGTCGATATCGCTGGTGCAGCGTTATCTGAAAATCGGCTACAACCGCGCTGCCGGCATCATCGAAAAGATGGAGGCGGAAGGGGTTGTCGGACCGGCGGACGGCGCGAAACCGCGTAAGGTTCTCGCGAGGAAGCTGCCTTGAGCGAGGGGGCGTCAGGCGTGAGGGGTGAGGGGCCAGGCGTGAAGGGGAAAAAGGTTCAGATAATCAGCCTGGGCTGTCCCAAGAACCAGGTGGATTCCGAGGTGATGGCATCTCTCCTGGAAAAAGGCGGTTTCCGACTGACGGAACGGCGGGAGGATGCCGCCGTCATCCTGATCAACACCTGCGCCTTTATCCTGCCCGCAAAAGAGGAGGCGATCGAGGAAATTCTCTCAGCCGCTCTATGGAAAAAGGGCGCTGCGGGCAGAAGGATTGTCGTTGCCGGCTGTCTGCCGCAGCGCTACGGAAGCGAGCTTGCGGAGTCGCTGCCCGAGGTTGATCTGTTTCTCGGCATCTCGGATGTTCCCGAGATCGACCGCCGCCTGAAGATGCTTTTTGCCGGGGAAAAAGGGAAAAACGGATGCGCCGTTATCGGCAAGCCTACCTTTTTAATGAACGCGGCCCATAAACGAATTATTTCCACCCCGGCGGGGAGCGCCTACCTGAAAATCGCCGAGGGATGTTCAAACAGTTGTTCGTACTGCGTTATTCCGTCCATCCGCGGCAAGGCGCGCAGTCGCGGGATTGACGATATCATCCAAGAGGCGGAGGAACTCGCTTCCCAAGGGGTGCGCGAGCTGATCCTGATTGCCCAGGACACCACCGCCTACGGAAGGGATCTGAGGGAAAAGACGTCCCTGAGCCGGCTGCTCCGCGAGCTTGCCGAAATCGACGGCATTTCCTGGATACGGCTTCTCTACCTTTACCCGGGCCGGATCACGCCAGAGCTTCTGCGTACTATTGCTGAAGGGAAAAAGATCTGTAAATACATTGACATCCCGATACAACACAGCGACGATTCGATCCTCGCGGCGATGCGGCGCGGGGGCAACAGCGCCCAGCTCCGCAGTGTTATTGCCCGGGCCCGGGAGATTATCCCCGGCGTTGCGCTACGTACCTCGCTGATCGTCGGGTTTCCCGGCGAAACCCCCCGCCGTTTTGAAAATTTGCTCTCGTTCGTCCGGGAAATTCGTTTTGACCATCTGGGCGCCTTTCCCTACTGCCGGGAAGAGGGCAGCAAGGCGGCAAGCCTTCCCGTCCGGATTTCAGAACTTGAGAAACAGCGCCGGCGGGACATCCTGATGGAAGAACAGGCATTTATCTCGCGGGAGATCAACACCCGTCTGATCGGCTCCGTGCAGGAGGTTCTTGTTGAAGGGAAAAGCGAGCGGGACGACTTCCCGATGACCGGCAGGTGCCGACGTCAGGCCCCCGAGATTGACGGCATTACCTACCTCAAGGGAGGCAATGCCAAAATCGGCCAGATCTTCTCCTGCCGGATAACCGCCTCTGACGATTACGACCTTTTTGCCGAAATCATTGCCTGATCCGGCCACGAAAAAAGGCGCGCATCCTATTTTAAGGCGCGCGCCCTGATGATCCATTTCGGGCAACTTCAATAAATTACTGTCGGATAAATGTCTTCTCTACTCGATGACCATCATGAGCTGGTCCGTATCAACCGAATCATTTGCCTTGACCTTGATTTCCTTGACGGTTCCGCCAACCGGGGCGTAAATCGGATTTTCCATCTTCATTGCCTCGAGAATGATCAGCTCATCGTCTTCATTCACCTGATCTCCAATATTGACCAGAACCTCGAGGATTTTGCCCGGCATCGGGGCCTTTACTTCTTCACTCATTGACTTACCTCCATGTTAAAATTATTTTCGAGTTATTACGAATATGTTGCGTCGCATATCCACTGCAAACGAAACTTCTCCAACGCTCTGAAAATGTTTTCCCGAATACTCGGATTTTTGACTCTTATACGCACTCGGCGCTCAAGTCAAGGCGAAAATCATATAGGGGTGTGCGACAAAAATGTGGGTATCATATACTTGCAGAAACTTATTCCCCCTTTGGAAAAGGGGGGCAGGGGGGATTCATAATAAAAGCAAGGGGATATTTATTCTCCATCAAATCTCCCCCAACCCCTCTTTGCTAAAGAGGGGTGAAAAACTGCTCTACCCATAAATTTGTCGCACACCCCCTGCGCAAAATTACATTGACAAAGACGCCAAGAGGTTATAAACACACCCCCACTATGAATAATCTATTCACCATTCAGACAACTGTACCGGCGGTCGACGCCGTGGTTACGGGGAAAATGGCCGCCCTTCTCCGGGAAGGCATAATTAGGCCCCCCACATAGGGGGTCTGACGGCGATGTAGTGTTATAGCAAGAACAAATTGAAACTTAATGCGATCCGTTATCAGGCCTCGGGCTGGTAACGGATTTTTTTATCCGGGGATTTTATCAAAGGGGGAGGCAAGAAGTCATGGCAACAGCAGAAATGTTACTCTACGATACAACATTGCGGGATGGAACCCAGGGAGAGCAGATCAACTTCACAGCCGAAGAAAAATTGCGCATTGCACAGCGGCTGGACGATAATGGTTTTCACTATATCGAAGGGGGTTGGCCCGGCTCAAATCCGAAGGATATGCGTTTTTTTGAACTGGCAAAAGAGATTGAATTCAAGCAGGCTCGGCTTACCGCCTTCGGCAGTACGCGCAAACCTGACAGCAAACCGGAAGATTGCCCCAATCTGCAGGCGCTTCTGGCCGCAGCAACGCCCACGGTAACGATTTTCGGCAAGTCATGGGATCTGCATGTGAATGAGATTTTGCAGACATCCCTTGCGGAAAACATTGCCATGGTTCGTGACTCCATCCTCTTTCTTAAATCTGTGGGAAAGGAAACGATTTTCGACGCCGAGCATTTCTTCGACGGCTATAAAAATAATCCCCGGTACGCCTTGCAGGTTATCGAGACGGCTGCCGCAGCGGGCGCGGACATGATCGTTCTGTGCGACACCAATGGCGGCGCCATGCCTCAGGAAATCACGGAAATCATTCACTCTGTGGGCGAATTGATTCCTCCGGAGCGGCTGGGCATTCATACCCATAACGACTGCGGCGTGGCTGTAGCCAACTCGCTGGCGGCAGTTTTATGCGGCGTAAGGATGGTGCAGGGAACGGTGAACGGTTTCGGCGAACGGTGCGGCAACGCCAACCTGATTACCATTATTTCCAACTTGCAGCTCAAAATGGGCAAACAGTGCCTGACAGAGGATCAGCTTCGCCAATTGTCCAAGTTGGCCCATTATGTCAGTGACTTGGCAAATATCCCTCCCGTTCCGTACAGTCCCTACGTCGGGCGCAGCGCCTTCGCCCACAAGGGGGGTGTTCATGTGAGCGCGGTCGTGAAAAACGCCAGCGCCTATGAGCACATCAAACCGGAGCTGGTAGGCAACCACCAGCGAGTTCTGGTTTCCGATCTGGCCGGAAAAAGCAATATCGAATACAAGGCGCGGGAGATGGGCATTGATCTGGGGACCGACGAGCTGACGAGTCGGAGGATCGTGGCGGAAGTAAAAAGGATGGAAGATGAAGGATATCGGTTTGATGCAGCCGAAGGATCGCTTTCGCTGCTGATAAAGAAGGCAACCGGGGAATTCAAGGCGCCTTTTGCTCTCGAAAGTTTTCAGGTCATCAACTCCAAGACGAAGGAGGCGCCCTCCCAGTGTCACGCCACTGTCAAGATAACGGTCGGCGCTGAAGAAGAGCTGACGGCGGCGGAAGGCAACGGCCCCATCAACGCCCTCGATCACGCCTTAAGGAAGGCATTGACAAAATTTTACCCTCAGATTGCCGAGATGCATCTGGTGGATTTCAAGGTAAGGATTATCGAGAGCAGCGAAGGCACCGGCGCCAAGGTACGGGTTTTGCTGGATTCCCGTGATGGCCATGATCTCTGGAGCACGATCGGCGTCTCAACCAATGTCATTGATGCCAGTTGGCATGCCCTGGTGGACAGCATCCAATACAAATTGAGCAAGGACAATCTGAACAAACATAATCCGACCAACGGAAAAGACAGGGGTGTCAGACCTACTCTATTGATAAAATAGCGCCTTCAAGACACAGCGTTCCCGAAAATTGATGAAGCGAAGGAGAGCTAAAATGGTCAGATCTTTACGAATTGAATATTCCGATGCGCACTGTCATGTCACTTCAAGGGGAAACGACCGCAAAGACGTCTTCAGGTATCGGCAGTCTCACAGGCGATCCGGAGATTTATAAAGGTTTTGGAACGTTATAAAGAGTTAGCAAAACAGTTATTTCCCTTGGCAGAACTCCCCGACACTGACAGCCTTCCCCGGAAATTTGGTCTTTGGTTGGCCCATACACGGGGAATTCACTCAGGTAAATGCCAGCATCCTCACTGTGCTTGGCAATCTTCCTGAGGGCAACAACATCGGAAGCAGGCACACATCCAATCTTTTCACACAGTCGCCGAATCCCGTTGGTTACGAACACCAGGGGAAACACCGGGGCTTCCCTTATGTTCAGTGTCCGATAAGGTGCCTTTTCGCCATCAAATAGTAAGTCCGTGCTCACTTTACGGTCAACCGTGTCCGAAAATCCCAGACCAGCAGCGAATGCCTTTAAAAGGGCCAAGCCTGCATGTGAAGTTATCAAATCATGGGTAATTGCAAGCTGATAAAAAATCACTTGACATTTGATGTGCTTCTTAAATATAAGCTCCGTCGGTTGTCGACAGTGGACAATATGCAGGAAATGGGTAGTGAGAGGCAGCAATGCATATAGAAATTTTTACCAGGGGAAATGGTAATATTGAATTCCGGCCTACTTTGTTAGTCGAGCAGGTATCGAATATCCTCATAAACGCTATTCTGGATGATGTTCTTAAAGGTGGTGAGCAACTTATTGAAACCAAATTGCAGAAGCAATTTGGCATAAGCCGTACACCGCTTCGCGAAGCCTTCCGTGAACTTGAGAAAAGAGGCTTTGTGGAAATCATTTCACGTAAGGGAACCTTCGTAAAGCCAATATCTCTCAAAGAAATTGAGGATAATTTCCCCGTTCGAACCGTTTTGGAAGTATTGGCCGCTGGGCTTGCGTGCAAACATATTTCTGAAAACGAACTGATGGAGCTTGGCAACATCTTGGCCAATATGAAGAGCGCCGCTCAACAGAAAGATGCAAAGCTATTTTGGAAATTCCACTTTGAATTTCACGATATTTTGATTTCAACCTGTGGCAATCAACTGCTGATAGACACATTGAACATGTTGCGGATGAGAACATTAAGGCACCGATTCTATTTTCAATATCACGCTGATGATTTCGAGAAATCGTTAACCATTCACAACGGACTGTTGCAATTACTTCATACAAAACCAATCAACGAAAAAGCGGTGGAAGAAGCAATGAGGGATCATCTTGCCAAGGGCTTTGACAAATTTGTCGATTATTTGAAGGAGAAAGCACCAGAAAAGAAGGAAGATTAGCTGAAGCAACACGTACTGGGTCATTTACTCTAATTTGTTCAAAATTCAACGATTATTGAAATGGAGGCTGTTATGGCGCTACACATCTTAGATTCAACGATTTATGGTAAAGATTTCGCTTCTTCTACGATTCGTCAAATATGGGAAGAAGAATCGATTATTCAGGATTGGATTGATTTTGAAGTTGTTTTGGCTGAGGTGCAGGCAGAGTTAGGATTCATCCCTAAAACAGTAGCTGACGAAATCAAGGCCAAAGGAAATACAAAATTTGTGAAACCCGAAAGAGTCGCGGCAATATATGCACAGACGATGTTGTCGAGCGTATCCTTGATCCGGGCGTTCAAGGAGGTTTGCGAAAATGGCGCAGGTGAGTATCTCCATTACGGAGCAACAAGCCAGGATATATTTGATACGACACTTGCATACAGACTTAAAAAAACGATGGATATTTTCCAGCAAGATCTGGACGAAATTAAATTATTGTTAAACAATCTCGCCGATAAATACCGCGATGCCATCATGCCTGGAATTACCCACGGTCAGCAGGCATTGCCCATAACATTTGGTTACAACACGGCAATTTGGTCCGATATGGTTAGAAAACATATCGATCGATTTCAAAATGCACGGGAGAGGATTCTTGTTGGTACTGTTTCTGCTGCTGTCGGTAATTTTGCATCGTTTTATTTTCTTTTCGGTGAAAAATGCTACGAAATGCAAAATATGGTTCTGGATAGATTCGGACTAAAGGCGTCAGTAATTGACATACAGCCCCAAATTGAACGGCTGAGCGAGTTTCTGCAGCTTTTGGCACTTATGAGCATTTCTTTTGAAAAGATAGCTGACGAACTGTTCCTCTTCCAGAGAAACGAATTTGCCCAAACGGAAGAGCCTTTTGACACCGAAAGGCAAATCAGTTCCAGCACGATGCCTCAGAAGAGAAACCCTAATAGATGTGAGATGATAAGAGCGCTTGCCAAAAAGATCCGCTCAAACAGCAACGGATTTTCTGAAATTTACATGCGTGAGCTTAGGGACCACAGTCCCTTTTATTTGGAAGATTTTGTTATTCCCGAAACGATTCTTTTGGCAAGCACGATGCTGAACCAGGCAAAGATCATTTTTAAAGGACTGGTGGTAAAACCTGAAAATATGGAAAGAAATCTGAAAATGAGTGGCGGGCTGATCATGACAGAGGCTATCATGCTGGCCTTGTCCAAAAAAACAGGGAAAAAAGAAACCGGTTTGTCAATGGTCCATGAAAGTTCAATGGAGGCCTTCGAAAAGGGAATCCCATTCGACATATTCATTTCAACTTCGCCGAAATTCCAAAAATATTTCACGCAGGCGGAGATTACTGAGCTTCTTGATCCGAGGAATTATTTAGGGTTGACGGATCGTCTGATCAACGATGTGATAGGAAAAGATAAAAAGTGAACGACATTAAACAAAGGAGGTAGTTTATGAAGCGGATTTCTGTAGCAGTGTTTGCTTTTGTTCTGGCCGTTATGATCGGGTACCCCGCATTTGCGGCAGAAAAAGTGATTGAATTCAAAATCTCTGTAGATTCAAATGAGAACCACCACAGGAATAAGGGTCTCCATCTCTTTATTGACCTCCTTACAAAAAATTCCCATGGCCGTCTGAAACCGCTTTTTTTCCACAGCGCCCAGCTTTACAAGGACAAGGATATCCCCAAAGCCCTGAAGATGGGGACTGTGGATATGGGGCTTCCCGGGATCTGGCAGTTGGAGGGGGTTGCATCGAGCACGGCGATTACCGCTTTGCCGATGTTCTACGGGTTGCCTGAGAAGGTGACCAAGGACCTGGTGGATGGAGAGGCCGGGGGTATGATCAACCGGGATATCGAAAAGAAGATGGGCGTAAAAGTGCTGGGTAAATGGGCGTATCACGGGTATTTGGATACGGGGACAAGAAGTAAAGCCATTAAAGACTGGAAGGATTTCAGCGGGCTAAAGATTCGCCATCCTGGCGGCGCGGCAAATGCCATCCGGATGGAAACATTTGGGGCGAGCCCAATTCTAATTCCATGGCCCGACCTTCCAATGGCGATGGTTCAGGGAACAGCGGACGGCTGTCTCACGACTCTCAAAAGTTTTGAAAGCGCGAAATTGTGGGATACAGGGTTGAAATTCATAACCAAAGACCACGAGTATTACCTCCACAACATTCCCGTGGTCAGCATGATTTTCTGGAATAAGCTCCCCAAGGACCTTCAAAAGATCATGATGGATACATGGGAGGAGCACATTGAAAAAGCAAGAGAAATCGTCGATAATGAGCAGAGAAACGCCGAAACGATCCTGAAGAAAAACGGCGTCCAAATCTATGATCCTCCCGAGGCGGACCTGATGAAGTGGCGAGAAAAGGCTATGACCGCACAAGCTAGCATTGTCAAAGAATTGAAACTGGATACATCCTTGGTATCAGCTATTGAAAAAATCGTCAACGATAGCGTGAAAAAGAAATAGGATTATCTTTGAAGATTTCAGGGAAATTATCGGCAGAGATCTAACCGGACCTTCTTGCTCTGCCCTCGCTTTTGGACGGGGCAAGAAAGTTTTTTGGCTGGATTCATCGGCCTGTTTATTTTCTTTCAGGAGGCACGAGTGTGAAATTCGAAAAATTTTTGAATCTGTGGGATCTCACTGAAACTTATTTGGTTGGAGTCCTGGCCATTTTTGCAGTTGCCATCGCTTTTTATCAAACCGTCACAAGATATTTTTTTAAATACTCTCCGGAGTGGATCGAAGAAACGATTATTTATTTGATTGTCTGGGCGGTTTTCATTATGGCCAGCAAACTTGTCAGAATGGACCAGCACGTAGGGGCAGATTTTCTTGTCCAGAAACTGCCCCCTCGTCTTCAGCAAAAAGTTGCCATTGTCACAACAGTTCTGGGTCTTATTTTCTGCCTGATCAT
This sequence comes from Syntrophales bacterium, assembly GCA_023229765.1. Classification (NCBI taxonomy): domain Bacteria; kingdom Pseudomonadati; phylum Thermodesulfobacteriota; class Syntrophia; order Syntrophales; species Syntrophales bacterium. The sequence goes on from JALNYO010000022.1 coordinate 48,030, forward strand.
TGTATTCTACGGAATGCAGGTTGTTTCAGTGGCTTTTGGCATGGATGAACGGTCCACTACACGGATGAGATTCCCTTTATGGATTGCCTATCTATCCGTGCCGGCGGGGTGTTTCCTGATTTCCCTTAGCCTGATCTATCGGGCATATCTTCTTATCGCCAAATTTGATGCGGAGATATTTCTCAAAAAGGGGCACGAAGATAAAAGGGCGAAAGTGTCCTGAGCGCAAAGGAGCCGAGATTATGATTCTTCTTTATGGGTTGATATTTTTTGCTTTGCTGATCAGTGGAATTCCGATCGCCTTCGTGCTGGGAATAACCTCCCTGATTACCCTCGGATTTTTTTCGAGTACTCCACTCTTAATCATTCCCGAAATCATGTACAACGCCTTAGCCTCCTTTCCGCTTATGGCAATCCCCTTTTTCGTCATCGCCGCGGAATTCATGGCTCGGGGAGGATCATCAAAATATCTCATTAATGCGGCCAATGCGCTTGTGGGATTCCTCCCGGGAGGGTTAGCCATCGTTTGCGTATTAACCAGCATGATTTTCGCCGCCATCAGTGGTTCGAGCGTTGCTACGGCCATGGCGATGGGCACCATTATTATTCCGGCGATGATGGACCGGGGATACCCCCAGAGCTTCAGCTCCGGGCTAGTCGCCGCCTCGGGAACGATGGGAATCCTGATTCCGCCGAGTATTCCTCTGATCCTTTATGGGATTATCGCCGACGAATCCATCCCCAGACTTTTCATGGCAGGTTTCCTCCCGGGGCTCCTCCAGGGAGGAATCTATATAGCCTGGATCCTCTATTACTCCAAAAAGATGAACTACCGGGGAGATAAACTTAAAAGTGGAAAAGAGATCAGTTCGGCTCTTCTTAAAGCGCTGCCCGCTCTGTGTATTCCAGTAGTCGTCATCGGGGGCATCTATACCGGGTTTGTTACAGTTACAGAGGCGGGTGCTCTGGGCGCGGTTGCTGCGATTTTTGTAAGTCTGGCTGTCTACAGGGAATGTAGAATTCGGGATATGGTAAAAATCACTGCCGAGTCTATGAAATCTGCCGCGATGATCATGTTTATCATTTCCACGGCAATCGTTTTTGGCACCTGGTTGACTCAGGAAGGAATTCCAGCACAACTTGTTGAGTATGTAAAGACATATGAATTGCCTTGGTGGGGATTTCTGATTGTTGTTAATATCATGCTTCTCATTTTGGGGATGTTTCTCGAGGTTGTCTCCATTATGTTGATCACCCTGCCGATTTTGTTGCCTATGGTCCATGCCTTTGGTATAGACCCGATCCATTTTGCCATCATTATGACCGTTAATATGGAAGTTGCCCTGATTACGCCACCAGTGGGTTTGAATCTCTATGTCCTTTCAAATGTTAGCAAGGCGCCTTTGTCCACTGTCGTTCGGGGTGTTTTCCCCTTTATCGTACTTTCCGTGATTTTTTTGTTGCTTGTAACGTACTGGCCGTCGTTAAGCCTGTACTTACCAAGATTGCTAATGAAGTAAGAGTATTGAAAAGGAAATTCATGGCATGATCAGAGAAATCAGAACAGAGAAAATTATTCAGGCAGTAAGAGATCTGTGCATTGAGGCCAACACAGATATTGGAGAGGACCTCCTGAAAGCGTATGAAGAAGGAATGAATGCCGAGGAATCTCCTATAGGCAAAGAGATCTTCCAGCAGATGCTCGAAAACGCAAGAGTTGCCCGAGAGAAAAAACTTGCTCTTTGCCAGGATACGGGCCTTGTCGTTGTTTTTGCCGACATGGGGCAGGATGTCCACGTAACAGGGGGGGATTTTTACGCAGCTATTCACGAGGGGGTACGCCGGGGATACTTGGAAGGATATTTTCGTTCTTCCGTGGTGGAACCCATAACGAGGAAAGTATCAGGGGACAACAGCCCTGCCATTATTCATGTGACTATTGTACCAGGGTCAAGGCTTCTGCTTAACGTGATCCCCAAGGGTTTTGGCGGAGAAAATTTTAGCAAGGTGGTCTTGTTTCCTCCGTCGGTGGGAATGTCAGGAGTTATGGACTTTATTATTGAAACAATCAGAAATGCCGGATCAAGCCCCTGTCCCCCGATTATTGTTGGTGTCGGAATCGGAGGAACCATGGAGAAAGCCGCAATTATGGCAAAAAGAACTTTGTTTAGGCCTCTGGGTAGCAGTCATCCGGATCCAGTTGTTGCCGGTCTGGAAAGGACGCTGTTAGATGAAATCAATAAATTAGGGATCGGTCCTCAAGGATTAGGGGGTAAGGTTACCGCCCTGGATGTTCATATCGAGACATTTCCCACCCACATTGCCAGCATTCCAGTCGCCGTAAACATCCAGTGCAACAGCCATCGCCACAAAGAGGTCATTTTATAAAGCCTTTAAGCAAACCAAGGAACTTTTTGAAACAATAAATGAAGGGGATTATCCACTATGCCAAATTACATTTCCCTGCACGCTCCTCTCGTACAGGACGAAATAGAGAAATTGAAGGCGGGTGACTGGGTTTTGCTTTCTGGAACAATCTACACAGCGCGGGATGCAGCGCACAAGCGCTTGTCCCTCCTATTTCAGGAAGGTAACCCTTTCCCTTTTGATGTTTCTGGACAAGTAATATATTATGTGGGGCCAAACCCGGCCCAACCGGGGTTTGCACTGGGGTCGGCAGGACCAACGACCAGTTCAAGGATGGATATTTATACGCCGGATCTTCTTGCCAAAGGTTTGAAAGGCATGATCGGTAAGGGAAACCGGGGGAAAATAGTCATTGAAGCAATACGAAAGTATAAAGCTGTTTATTTTGCTGCTTTCGGGGGGCTCGGCGCCCTTATTTCGGAGAAAATACGGACGGCTGAGATCATTGCCTATCCGGATCTTGGAACCGAAGCGATAAGAAGATTGGAAATCGTCGACTTTCCGTTAATTGTGGCTATTGACTGCTTCGGGAATAATCTTTATGAAACGGAACCGATGAAATTTCAGGGAGCGTGAATGTAAATCCTCTGTCGATAAGGAATATTGAGGAAAGAAGAATCGTTTGACAGAGACATTTCAAGGAGATTCTGATGCGCATCAAATTACTTAAAGCCATTCCGATTCATTACCCGTTAGAAGATGTTTTCCGTGCTGGCACATATCAGGTGTCCAACCGCGACACCATTGTCACTGTGGTGGTTTTTGAAAACGGCGTTACGGGTGAGACCTACGGCGGTGACGAAGACATGGAACAGGATCGGGTCGTGGGACTGATAAACAAGGAGTTCCAGCATTTCCTGGTTGGCAGAGACATCGATTCCCGGGAAGATATTGCTAAAGTTTACGATGATCTAATGAATTTACCTATCGACCTCGGGTACCGGGCTCTGATTGATCTGGATATGGGGCGCCACGGAATTCAGCAACAGGCCTTGTCACTAGTCGACCTGGTGCTTTGGGACGGACTCGGCAAACTCAAGAATAAACCGGTTACCGAATTGCTTGGCGGAGCAAAGCGTACACGCTTGCCTGTCATCAGCATAGGTGGCTACTATCACCCAAATGATCCCCAGGGAACAGCCGATGAAGCCGCGAAACTTCGTGAATTCGGTGTGGGCGGGCTGAAGATGAAAGTCGGGCGAGCTACTTTTGAGGAAGATTTAGCGCGGATCAATGCAGCCTGGATGTCGGCGGGCAAGGATTTCATGCTGGCCGTGGATGTGAACCAGGGCTGGACAGTCTCACAAGCCAAGACATTCTGCGGGCAGGTTTCCGATCTGGGACTGGCTTGGCTGGAAGAACCGGTTAAATGGTACGACTGCTTGACCGGGCTTGCCGAAGTACGTAAGGAGTCAAAGATTCCCATTGTAGCCGGACAAGGCGACATCTCCCAGTACAGGAGTTGTGACTTGGTCCGTTACGGAGCCGTGGATCAGCTCAACACTGATATGACTCTGGTGGGTGGCATCACCGCATGGATGAGAGTGGCCGAGTTTGCCGAACAGCACGGCGTCATCATGGGGCATCACGAAGAGCCACAGGTCTCACTTACCACCTTATCCGTGGTGAAACTCAACGCTCCTGTGGAAATTTTTGCCAATGAAAAACGCGATCCACTCTGGCGCAATATTATGAAGAATCCGCCGCGCGTGGCCGATGGGTTCATGGACGTACCCGACGGTATCGGTCTCGGCATTCCGCTAAACTGGGATTTTATAAACAAATTTACACGAAACATAATGTAAAAATACGCCATAGTACCTTTCAGGAAGCGTGATCGCACAATGTCTGGTATCTTGGATAACGCCCGGTGGCACCATGCCAAGGCATTAACCCCATGGTTGACAGGGCATCAAGATATCTTTCAGCTCGATTATCTTCCGCCATACTTCCCGGATTTGAATACTATCGAAAGAGGATGGAAGAGAGAATATGCAGCATGATCTTAGGCGGAAAGCGGCAGGGTCAGGTGTGAATATTTAACCGTTTTAAGCGCAGGCGTATTTAATGCCATGTATTGAGGTTTAATAAACAGGAGAAGACCATGAGAGATATCAATATCAGTGAGATAGTTTCAACTGTGAAAACTTTACTGATAGATGCAAATTACCATTTGGGGCAGGATATCGTAGCTGCGTTCGATCGGGGGATTGCCAGCGATGAATCGCCCGTCGCCAGGGAAGTTCTCACGGAACTTAAGGAAAACGCCAGGATTGCCGCAGAAGGCGAATATCCGCTCTGCCAGGATACGGGTCTCGCTGTCCTGTTCGTCGATATTGGTCAGGATGTCCACGTTGTGGGCGGGAACATCAAAGACGCCTTCAACGAAGGCGTGAGGCAGGCCTACAAAGACGGATATTTGCGAAAATCGTCCTGCGATCCCTTTACCAGAAAAAATACGGGGGACAACACCCCGGCCATCATCCACTACGATATTGTCCCCGGAGACAAAATCAAAATCATGGCCGTCCCGAAGGGCGGCGGGGCGGAGAACATGAGCCGCGTCCAGATGTTGACCCCTTCGGCGGGTGTCGAAGGGATAAAGGATTACATCGTCAACCGGATCAGGGAATCCGGTTCCAACCCCTGTCCGCCCGTAATTGTCGGCGTGGGGATCGGCGGAACGCTTGAGAGAACGGCCATCCTGGCCAAGAAGGCATTGCTGCGCAAGGTGGGTGAGCGCAACCCCGATCCCAAGATTGCCGCGATCGAACGGGAGGTGCTGGAGCTGATCAATAAACTCGGGACAGGACCTATGGGTTATGGCGGCACGACCACGGCGCTCGAGGTTTTCTTCGAGGTTGAACCCTGCCATATCGCCAGCCTCCCGCTGGCGGTGAATGTTCAGTGTCATCAAAACAGGCATAAGGAAGCAACTATCTAAGGGAGGAAGAGCATGGCAAACGAAATTCGGCTGAAAACACCCTTGACCGATGCAGATACTGATAAATTGAAAATAGGCGACAAGGTTCTTATTTCCGGCATTATCTACACGGGAAGGGATGCTGCCCACAAGCGGATGATCGAGCTTGTCAATGCGGGCAAGGAATTGCCTATCGACGTCAAGGGCCAGATAATCTACTACGTCGGTCCGACCCCGGC